>JAXISU010000021.1:0-11523 GCA_034680425.1 Cyclobacterium sp. | reverse complement strand
GCCGCTTGCCGCCACCTTAACGGCCGTGCTCTGGCTGGGTGTATCTTTTTCGGGTTACGATTGGGCAGGGACAATCCTTATCCTCAGCACGGTAGCCCTGCTGACCCTTTCCAAAGAAAAGGCAAAGAAGTAATCCGGATTAAATTCGTGCTTGGTAGGTATACAAATCGAAATACCTCCCTTTTTTGGCCAGGAGTTCTTCGTGCTTGCCCTGCTCCACCACCTGTCCTTGTTCGATCACCAAAATTTGATCTGCTTGACGGATCGTGCTCAGTCGGTGGGCAATGACGAAGGTGGTTCGTCCGTGCATCAACTCCTTCAAACTCGCCTGAATCAAAGATTCCGACTCCGTATCCAAGTTGGAAGTAGCCTCGTCCAAAATAAGAATTCTTGGATCTGCCAATATCGCTCGAGCGATGGCAATTCGCTGGCGCTGTCCGCCCGAAAGTTTGACGCCTCGCTCCCCAATTAAGGTATCCAACCCTTGTTCAAAGCGATCCGTAAATTCATGCACATGGGCGGCTTTGACAGCCAATTCCAACTGTGCTTCAGAAGAATCAGGTCTTGGGAAGAGAATATTTTCTCGGATAGTACCTTCAAAAAGGAAGTCATCTTGCAAAACCACCCCCAATTGGGAACGGAAAGCATCAAGGGTAATGGATTGGAGGTCGTGGCCATCCAAATACACCACCCCAGAGTCTGGGTTTAAAAAGGTGGCTGCCAGCCCTGCGATGGTCGTTTTCCCTGATCCAGAAGTACCTACCAAGGCAGTTACTGAACCTGCTGGTGCATCAAAACTAATTCCTTTGACCACGTCCTTGCCCGACTCGTAGGCAAAGGCCACGTTCTCAAATCGAATATCTCCTTTGATCACCTCCAAGTTTACCGTGCGCTTTTTGTCGTCGGCTTCCAAGGGCATGTTCATGATCTCTTCCGTACGATCCAATCCCGCAAAGGCTTCAGTCAATTGGCTACCGATATTGGACATCTGCACAATAGGAGCAATCATAAACCCGAGGTAAAGGGTAAATGCAAGAAAATCGCCAAAGGTCATTTGACCTTGCATGATCTGATAGCCTCCCAGACCCATGATGCCAGCAGATGCCAATCCTAGAAGTAAGGCACCTGCGGAAGTCACAAAGCTGGTTGCTGTCAAACTCGCTTTCACATTCAAAAACAGTTCCTCAACCCCTTTTTCAAAAGTCTTAATCTCTTGGTTTTCGGCATTAAAGCCTTTAATCACTCGAATTCCACCCAAAGTCTCGGTAAGTCTACCCGTGACTTGGGCATTGATTTTTCCCCGTTCCCGAAAAATAGGTCTGATTTTGCTAAAGGCCTTGAGGGACACGAGTCCAAAAATCAATACGGGCAACAAGACAAAAGCAGTCATCGATGGACTGATGGAGATCAACAAGACCAAGGAGATAATCGCGGCCAATCCCCCTCCGATCATTTGGGCGAAGCCCGTACCTACTAGGTTTCGAACTCCCTCCACATCGGTCATGATGCGCGACACCAACTCCCCTGTCTTGGAGTTGTCAAAAAAGCGAATCGGCAATTTGATGATGTGCTGCTGCACCTTAGATCGCAACTTGGAAATCAAAAGTTGCGCTTCCACGCTTAGAATTTGGGTGAGCGCATAGGAAGTAACTGCTTGCACAAAGATGGCAAGCACCACAGCTAGGATCAACCACTTCAATTGCTCCAAATCGTTGCTTGGAATGACCTCATCGATCAAAAACTTGGTAGCTCCAGGAAGCACCAAACTGGCAATTCGACTTATGATGATGAGAATTAGGCCAATAAAAAGTTGTTTGCGACGAGGCCAGATGATGGTGGAAAATACTTGACGGATGGTGACTTTACGTTCCTTTTTAGGTGCCATGAAATTGGAAATAAATGAAGACGGGGTAATAAAAAAGCCTGTTAAAGAAGAACAGGCTTTATAATTTTAAATTTGATTGATTTAGTTGGACTTGGTCAACACATTGGAAATCAAGGAAACTTTTTCGATGGGTTCGGAAGCATTGGAATAAATACGTACTACCGAATTCTGCTTACCTACTTTTCCAGTAGAGTTGAAGGAAACCTTGATTTCAGCAGATTTTCCTGGTGCTACGGGCTCCTTTGGCCAGCTTGGTACCGTACACCCGCAGGTGGCGGCCACATTAGAAATGATCAACGGCTGCTTACCAGTATTAGTCAACACAAAGGTATGGGCTACTTGCTGACCCTGCGTGATGTCCCCAAAGTCTTTGGAATTTTCTTTGAAGGTGATTACTGGACCAGCGTCTTGCGCATTTACTTGAATTGCAAGAGCCAAAACAAAGAAGCTGAAAAGAAGCGCTATTTTTTTCATGGGAATGTGGTTTAATGTTCAAATATTCAAATTTTGACGCAGTCTTCAAAGAAACAGCTAAGAAATGGAATAAATTCCCCAAACTTCTCTAGTTACCCTCTTGAAACCAAGCCTGAAAAGAAGCTGCATAAATCGATTCAGCGCTTAGGTATCTTCTTCTACTAATCCTTTCACGAAAAATGAAGGAGAAAAGTTGACCAGATATAATTCCTCAGAAGCACGCGTGACGGCCGTATAGAGCCAGCGGACAAATTCGTTATCCACTTGCTCCTCCACCAAATACCCTTGATCGATAAATACAGCCTTCCACTGACCTCCTTGGGCTTTGTGACAGGTGATGGCATAGGCAAATTTTACTTGCAGGGCATTCAAATAGGGATCCTTTCGGATGTACTCCATACGCTCAGTCTTATTAGCCAGGTCGGCATAATCTTCGCTCACTTGCTCGTAAAGCGAGCGGTACTGATCACGAGTGAGCGAAGGGCCAGAAGAATACAGGGTGTCCAAAATGACTTTTGCCTCAAAATAAGGCTCCTCTGCATAGTCTAACAACCGCAATTCTAAGGTAGCAAACCGCAATCCGTACCGTTCCTCGAAATTTCGAATTTTCATTACTTCGACCAGATCCCCATTTGCTAAAAAATTAACCTTCTCGGATTCGGCCATGTAGGTGTAATTGTTTTTCACAATCATGAGCAAATCCCCAGAACAGATTTCATCCTCGTAAAAATGGATGGTTCGTCGGATGTAGCCATTGTATTGGACAGCAGATTTGTTGGATCGGGTGATGATGCAGGTATTCTCTGTACCATACTTGGAATAGGCATAGCGTAGACCATCCTCCAACTTTTCCGAAGTCATTTTAAAGATGTCTTTAAATAGATGCGTTTGAATTTTTATGGCTGCTTTTTCTGCTCCTAATTCATTTCGTAGGCTTGTGGCATTAAACAATATCCCCGACTCCAACTTTTGTCTCATTACCTCGACCAATTCAATTTGATCTGCATCCAAGCGGTAGTGCCTGAGAAGGTATTCTGCATCTAGGGCTGGACTGTATTGGCTTCCAACAGGTGGCAATTGAGCGGTATCTCCCACAAAGAGCAGGCGGTTCCCTTCTCCTGAAAAGGTGTAGGTGATTAAATCCCAAAGTAGGTTTCCAGACATTCCCCCATCATCGGCAAGCATGGAGGATTCATCTACAATAAATAAGGTATCCTTGAAGTAATTTTTCTGAAGGGTAAAGCCCCCTCCCAAAGTACCCGGATCGCCTTTGGGCTTGTAAATAATCTTATGGATGGTGAAAGCCGATCTTCCAGAATAGGTGCTCATCACCTTGGCAGCTCTACCTGTAGGTGCCAAAAGCAAAGGTCGAAGGTCAAGACGTGGAAGAATTTTGACTACTGCCGAAAGAAGGGATGTTTTTCCAGTACCTGCATAACCTTTTAATATAAAGACCGGCTTCTCAGCAGAGGGCTTTCGAAAAAAATCATCCATTTTTACAAAAAAACTTGCCTGCCCCAACGTAGGTTGAAATGGAAAACTCTTTCGAAGTAAATCAGAAGGAGTTGGAAGCAGGGAGGTCGGTTTGTTCATCGCTAGACGAAAGTACATGTCAGAAGACAAGATCAGCAAAGAAATTGAGTCTAAATTTGGAAACCGACTCAGAATACGAGTCAATGGGGTGTTGATTGAAGAAAATAAAATTCTGATGGTCAAGCACAAGATGAGTTCGGAACGGGATTTTTGGTCTACTCCCGGAGGAGGGATGCATTTTGGGAGTCCAGCTCAAGACAACCTTTGCCGCGAATTCATGGAAGAAACGGGATTAACGATCACCATTGGTGAGTTTCTATGCATCCATGAGTACCTGGATACACCCTTACATGCTTTGGAGTGTTTTTTTGAAGTAAAAAGGATTAGCGGTAATGCTACTTTGGGCAATGACCCCGAACTTGCACCTGAGAATCAAATCCTTTCCGAAATCAGGTGGATGACGATGGCAGACCTTCAGTCTCTGGATAAAAAAACCATCCATCCCATTTTTCTTGGAATAAAATCGCTCGAGGAATTAGTATTGTGTAAAGGATATTTTAATTTTGAAAATAAATACCTAAAATAGCACGTTTTAAAAACCTTCAACCCTAACTGGATTTCTAAACCTTACTCAAAATGAATCTAACAAAAGTTCTCTCACTCGTATTCTTTGCAGTTGCTGCCTTCCTTGGTTACCTCCTTTGGAAAGGTGTAGATGACGTTGTAGAACAAGAAAAAAGAGTTGCCTTGCTAGAAGCAGCTACCATTGAAAAACTTGAAATGCTTCGCGATGCCCAGTTGGCTTACCAAGCTTCTAACGGAAAATACGCAAGCACTTGGGATTCTTTGAAAACATTCATTGAAACTGGTACCATTTGGATTGTGGAGCGTACCGAGACTACCAAGCTTCTTGATTATGGAGCAGAAGAAATCAATGTTTCATACGACACCATTGGTTCGGTAGCAGTAATGGACTCCTTGTTCAGCCCAGAGAAACACCCTGATTTCAAAATCGAATTGTTACCTGTTGTTCCAGGTTCTGGAGGAAAGCAGTTCGAATTCTTCGCAGATAAAATTGAAAAAACTGGTGGCTATAAGGTAAGCGTTTTTGAAATTCGTGACCCAGCTCCAATCAATCCTGAAAGAAAAGCAAACAACAACGAAAAAGCTTTGCGCGTAGGATCTAGAACTGACGCATCTACAGAGGGTAACTGGAAATAACCGGTACGAATCTTGGAAAATAACCTCAAGGTACAGACGAGTGATAAGTTTGCTGTTCAAAATACAGCGAGCTTATCACTTTTTCTTTACCCCACTTCCCTTCACATTTTTGCAAGGGATAAGAACCAAAGCATCACCGCTATTCATTCCTACGAGCGAATTAGCTGGAAAAAATTGGAAGAGATTCTTGCATCTGACTCACTGACCAAACTGGATATTCCGGCCAAGGTCTATGTGCATGAAGAGCTTTTCACCTTGATGCCAGGTGTATTTTTTCAACAAGGAAAAGAAAAGGAATACTTGCAGCTTGCAGGAAAACTTCCTTCCTCTCCCTATTTCTTTAATACTGGCGTAGATAGCAACAACATTCAGCTACTCAGTTGCATCCCTGATAAATTACAGCAGCAGTTTAGCAAGCGATTTTCTGAGCTAAAGTTTTACCATGGATCCTGTTCCTTCCTTTCCTACCTGTTTAAGGAGCGTTTCAATCTAATTGGACAGGAAATTTGGGTCAACCTCCTTGACTCACACTGTTATTTGGCTGGATTTACGGATCAAGAATTATCAGTCTTCAACCAATTTGAAGTAGGTTCCAAAGAGGATGTTTTGAAATACGTGATGATCCTGATGGAAACACTTCAGCATGACCGCAACCATGCACGGGTAACCCTTTTTGGAGCCACCTCCAAAAATGAAATCACGGAGGAATGGGGAAAAAGCTACTTCACAAATTTCAGGTTGCTACGCCCTCATGCCAATCAGAATTATGGCCCTGGCTTGTCATTGGACAAATCACCGGCTATTTTTGAATCCTTCTGGCATTACGTCTAATCATGAAAAAAATAGCCATTTTCCCTGGTTCTTTTGATCCTTTTACCAAAGGACACCACGACATCGTGCTCAGAAGCTTGGAGCTTTTTGACGAGGTAATTATTGGGATAGGCTACAACTCCACTAAGAAAAATCGCTATTTCGACATCGAATTAATGGTTGAGAAAATTGATGAAGTGTATGTCGATATGCCGAGGGTTTCCGTACTGGTATACAACGAGTTGACTTCTACGCTTGCCAAAAAATACAATGCCCAATTTCTAATCCGAGGCTTGCGAAATACCACAGATTTTGAATACGAAAACACAATCAGTCAAATGAATCGCTACTTGAATGGAGAGCTAGATACTGTGTTTTTAATTACTTCCCCCCAGTACGCGGCTATCAGTTCAACTGTGATTCGCGAAGTACATCGCTATGGAGGTGATGTAAGTGAATTTCTCCCCTATTCGCTTTAAGCGATACCAGGCTTTTTCAAGTATTTTTTAAATAGGTATCGCATCGAGGGATAGGAATCAATCAGGGCTGTTTTGGCCTCGATCTCTGAAAACCATTTGATGTCATCAATCCCTTCTTCCTGCTGAGGCTTCATTCCCGAATCATTGGTGCAATCCATTTGGTACCAATAGGTTTTCTTCAAAATACTTCTCCGGTTTTGGGTATAGGTATGCCAGGTGGTACAAACATGCGCTCCAAGACGAACTTTCACATTGCATTCCTCTTCCACTTCACGTTTGGCACATTGCTCTGGAGTTTCTCCTTTATCAAACTTCCCCTTAGGAAAATCCCATTTCCCTAGGCGGTGGATCAACAATACCTTTTGCTTTTTGGTCACCACGCCACCGGCTGCTTTTACAATCAAAAATCTACTCTTTACAAAGGTTTTGAGTTCCTTTTTCGCTGCCGTAACCAAGGTAACCGAATCCAATCTTTTCATCTTTCGGGTTCGCATGAGGTAGAGCAATCGAATCACCAAATCCTGACTAGGCTCATAAAAAATGACGTCACCCTCCCACTCCACGTCTTCAGGGATTTCATCCACATTTTGATAACTGTGTTCAAAAGATTTGGACGAATCAAGCTCAGCCATGGAAAGAAGTTCAAGTGGCTTGTCGTTCACAAAGATTTTCATGGGAATGTGCGGCAATGGGTTTTGTTCCGTCCAAAAATGCATAAAAAATTGTAATAATCAGCAAAGCGCTAAGGATTCTACCTCTTGCTCCCTAGTGAGCTAAAAAGAGGACAATTCCTCGATAAAAAAAATCCAAAGCAAGGGTTTCTGAGCTGAGGAATCTCTTATTTTTACGGCATGGAAATCCTCAGCCCAAGCATCGCTGCCGAAGTAGCGCACTACCTACTCGAAATTCAAGCCATCCGACTTCAACCTGAAAAACCCTTCACTTGGGCCTCGGGATGGAAATCACCCATTTATTGCGACAATAGACTTTCGCTATCCTACCCTGCGATTCGAAATGCAATCAAGGGCAACCTAGTTCAGGCGGTCAAGCAGTTCTTTCCAGGTGCTGAGGCCATCGCAGGGGTAGCCACTGCAGGTATCCCTCAAGGAGCCTTGCTCGCGGATCAACTCGAACTTCCATTTATCTACGTACGGTCAAAACCCAAAGGTCATGGCATGGAAAACATGATTGAAGGAAAAGTGGTACCCAACCAGAAAGTAGTGGTTGTAGAGGATTTAGTGTCTACTGGCGGGAGTTCGCTAAAGGCAGTGGAAGACCTTCGAAATGCTGGATTTGACGTATTGGGCATGGTGGCTATTTTCTCCTATGGCTTTGAAGTGGCCGACAAAAATTTTGCAGAGGCTGGAGTTCCCTTGGTTTGCTTGAGCAACTACGATGCGCTACTCCCTCAGGCGGTAAAAGAAAACTACATCAATCAATCGACCCTAGCTTCTCTCGCCGAATGGCGAAAAAACCCTAGTGGCTGGATGCAGTAAATTGTCAACGGCTAACGGTCCATGGTCCACAGCTCACTTAATAGAACTTCAAAAGTTTTTTGGATAGCAGGAATTTAGAAAATGTGTTTACCACTAATAAAATTGAAAAAAGGCCTCTGAGTGGCCTTTTTTGTTTGATTAGGGTTAATAATCTTCAAGATAACCGGTTATTTTAAAAACAAGATTTGAAGATTAGAAAAGTGAGCAGTGGACTATGGTCTGTGGACTGTTGACGATTACACTTCCTTTGGAAACCAAGTCGCGTACATGGGGTAATTTTTGGCTGTTCGCAAGATGACTTCACGCATGTTATCGCCAATATCCTTGACCTTCTTGGCTGGCATACCTGCATAGATCGAACCCGCTTCCACTACGGTGCCCGCAAGAACTACTGCGCCAGCAGCAATGACCGCATCGGAATGAATGATGGCACCATCCATGACAATAGCACCCATTCCTACCAGCACCCGGTCGTGAATGATGCAGCCATGCACAATGGCATTGTGCGCAATAGATACTTGATTGCCAATGTAAGTTCCTGCCTGCTTGTAAGTGCAATGGATCACTGCCCCATCCTGAATATTGGTATCGTCCCCAATTCTGATTTCATTCACATCGCCACGGATGACCGCATTAAACCAAACCGTACAGTTTTTACCCAACTTCACATCTCCCACTACGGTAGCATTTGGTGCCAGCCAGCAGTTTTCACCCATCTCGGGACCCAGTCCATTTACTTCTAAAATACAAGCCATTGTCTTCTCGCTTTTTGCTTCGTTTGCAATTCTGTTGGGAAATTAAAACATTTCAAACAGTCCTGCCTCTTTTTATTGAAATTCGGTGGATTTGAATTGCAAGGAATCATGAGGACAATCACTCCCCATGCTCAAAAAATAGTAGTTTAGGGCTGCAGAAGGAAACAGACATTTCCAAAATCAATTCCTACCGCTACCAAGAGGCTAATTCCATGGAAAAAAGCTTATTCGACTTTCCCATCCGAAAAATAATCCATTTGGATATGGATGCATTCTATGCGTCTGTGGAGCAATTGGATCATCCTGAATGGAGGGGAAAGCCGCTGGTGGTGGGTGGCAATGAAAGCCGTGGAGTCGTGGCAGCAGCAAGTTACGAGGCTCGGAAATTTGGGATTCACTCCGCCATGTCTTCTGCATTGGCCGCAAAAAAATGCGCAAATCTGATTTTTGCCAAACCCAGATTTGACCGATACAAAGAAATCTCCAGTCAAATTCAAGAGATCTTCTTCGAATACACCGACTTGGTAGAGCCCCTCTCCTTAGATGAAGCCTTTTTGGATGTCACTGAAAATAAGTTTGCTCTAGATTCTGCTGTCTTGATAGCCACCGAAATCAGAGAAAAAATCAAAACAAAAACCGGTTTGAATGCCTCTGCTGGCATTTCCTACAATAAATTTTTAGCGAAGATTGCCTCCGATTTGAACAAGCCCAATGGGCAGGCAGTCATCCTTCCCGAAGAAGCGGAGGCCTTTCTTGAAAAATTACCAATCGGGAAATTCTTTGGAATCGGAAAAGTGACGGCTGAAAAAATGAGGCAAGTTGGCATTCATTGCGGAAAAGACTTGAAAGAATATTCACTGCAGTATTTAGTTAAAAAATTTGGTAAGTCTGGGGAACAGTATTTTCACATCGTGCGTGGAATTCACCTGTCTCCGGTACAAGCACATCGGGAACGAAAATCCTTAAGTGCAGAAAATACCTTTGAAAAGGATCTCTTTTTGCCCCATGAATTGGAACAGCAATTGGATTTGATCTATCAGGAACTCCTTCGCCGATTGAAAAAAACGGGGATTCAGGGCCGGACCCTTACCCTAAAAATCAAATACAACGACTTTTCACTTCAAACTCGAAGTAAAACATTGGAGCGATTTCCAGATGAAGCGCAAATTTGGCAAACTGCCCTTGAACTGCTTCTTCAAGATTCGCCTTCCAAGCCTATTCGTTTGCTTGGATTGGGTGTTTCTAACTTTTTTGAGGGCGAGAACAGCGGGAGTATCGCTGAACAATTGCCAATTCCCTTTTAAAATCTCGGTTCAAAAAGGAGAATAATCCTGACATTTTGTCTGTATTTTCATAAATTTGTAAGCAGTTACACTCCTTTTGCGTTGTAACTGGAGTACTTCTCAAAATCTGAATTTCCGATTACGCATACGATACAACTCCATGGATCTGATCAAAGACATTGACATTCTATCCCCTGAAGAAGCCCAGGCCTGTGATTTCAAGACTACCGAAGACCAAAGTACTGGAAAAGACAAAAAGGTATACATCGAAAGTTACGGTTGCCAGATGAATTTTTCGGATTCGGAAATTGTCGCGTCCATCATGAAAGAAAATGGCTACGACACCACTTCCGATATGAAAAAAGCGGATGTCATTTTCCTCAATACTTGCTCGATCCGAGAAAAAGCTGAACAGACCGTTCGCAATCGACTGACCCATTTCAATGGACTGAAGCGCCACAAACCGAGTATGACTATTGGAATTCTGGGCTGCATGGCGGAACGTCTCAAAGAAAAACTCCTGGAAGAAGAAAAAATCGTAGACCTCGTCGTAGGTCCTGATGCCTATCGAGACTTGCCTAACCTCGTAGCTACCGCGGAAGACGGTCTCAAGGCCATCAACACCTTCTTGTCACGCGAGGAAACCTATGGAGACATCTCCCCTGTGCGTCTCAACTCGAATGGGGTATCGGCCTTTATCTCCATCATGCGTGGATGTGACAACATGTGTTCCTTCTGCGTAGTGCCCTTTACCCGAGGTAGAGAGCGAAGCAGAGATCCTGAATCCATTCTTGCTGAGGCAAAAGACCTCTGGAGCAAAGGATACAAGGAAGTGACCTTGTTGGGTCAAAATGTGGACTCCTACAAATGGTCTCCTGAGGAAAACAACAAAGCCCGATTGAATAAAAAAGAGGGAGAAGTCACTGAGGTCATCACCTTTGCCAACCTATTGGAGCAAGTGGCCCAGGTAAATCCAATGTTGCGGGTTCGCTTTTCCACTTCCCATCCCAAAGACATTACCGACGAAGTACTGCATACCATCAAAAAGTACGACAACATCTGTAAATACATTCACCTTCCCGTGCAGTCCGGCAATTCTAGAGTGCTCGAACTGATGAACCGAACCTACGACCGAGCTTGGTACATGGATCGGGTACGCGCCATTCGAGAAATTCTGGGCGAGGAATGTGGGATTTCTTCCGACATGATTGCTGGCTTTTGCACCGAAACGGAGGAAGAACACCAAGACACCTTAAGCTTGATGGACTTTGTGAAGTATGACTTCTCCTACATGTTCTACTACTCCGAACGTCCCGGTACGCTGGCTGCCAAAAAATTTGCCGATGATATCCCCTTGGAAATCAAAAAAAGAAGATTGGCAGAAATCATCGATAAGCAAGCCGAACTGTCTACTGCTCGCAACCTGCTTGATGTAGGGCAAGAACAAGTACGCCTTATTGATGGCGCCTCCAAGAAGTCTGCCGAAGAACTGCGGGGTCGAAACTCCGCCAACAAGGTAGTCATCGTAACTTCAGAAGGCTTGAAGTTGGGTGACTATGTGCGCGTCAAAATTACCGAAAGCTCCAG
>JAXISU010000020.1:0-11747 GCA_034680425.1 Cyclobacterium sp. | reverse complement strand
GTATTCAGAGATTCAAAAATAAGGAAATTAATTCAAAGGATGCGCCAAAACCCTGCATTTGATACAGCAAAAAAAGGTAGCAAAATTGAAGAAGAACACAGCGCAAACAAGCAGCAAACTTGCAGACATCACCGAAATGATTACCTAAAAAATCAACTAGCCTTGGAAGGAAAAAAGAAGAAAAATCTCAAGGCCATGAGGCTCCAAAAAAGCGCTGTAAACTTCACCCATTCTAAGGTCTAACTACCAGTTTTTTCAAACTGAATTGATCCCAAAAAATTGGTCATGGTTTTGACAACAACGGAGACAATACGAGTAAGTCAACAAGGTAGAGCAGTGCCAAAGCTTTCCGAATTAGATGCTCAAAAACTGGGGACTGCCCCTTCAAAAAATCACAAGAGCCAGAAGGAAGAAAATGGATAGGAAATGGGGGTAATTGTGAGGTATTTTTATTTTTAGTTAATTCTAAATTTTTTAGATTAATCTAATTTAGACAACTATAAATGAATCATAGTCAATTAAAAATCAGTTACTTAATAGTAAATTAAAAACTATTGATTTAAACTAATTTTTAATCATTTCAAAAGCTATTCTCGTCCACTCTTTGGAGCCCAAAAGACATATTCAAGCACTTATTCCCCCAAAGTAGCACTAGAATTGTCTACTTTTTTCCTAAGCTAACCCTAGCCTTTTGCGATAGTTCCCGATCAACAACTGGGCCAAAAACTGAGTTCAAGGTCAACTGCTCTGGTAAAAACCTCGACTTCAATCCTAGGACTCCCCTACCCTTTTTAGGAATAAATCTGGCAAGAATTTGAACTGAATTTGAAGTTGATTTTTCTACCTTCCACAGAGTTCCTTGTAAGCACAAAACTCACATTTTTTCTTGTCCTCCGTTTGGTCAAAAGGAACTAAGGGATTTACGATTTCCTCTAAAAGTCCACGAAGTCCCTGCTCATATTCCTCAGCAAATTCTCGGTAATCTCCCACCTCAGAATTATCCAATTGAAGGTAGGGGTTGAAGTCCGAAGAATAGATTTCCTTGATGTTGATGATCCCCGGTTTTAGGGGAAGTTGATTTTCTGGATGCTTGTAATTGTAGAAGAAGGCATATAGAAAAGTTTGCATGGCTGCCTTGTTTCTTTTCTTATCCTCTCGGTCAAATAGGGAAGCTATGCTAGGGATCTTTTTGGTATCCTTTCCTGTTTTGTAATCCAATAAACGAACTGTGGAATCTCTGATATCCAACCGATCGATTACCCCACCAAGAGCTACTTCTTTGGAGCCTTCCTCCGTTTCAATCGAAAGATGCGCTAGGTGTTCTTTTTCCAATCCAATCACTCTGAAGTCTCCATTTCGCTGGTCGTAAGCGAGTACAGCTTCAATGTACTTGGTCAAGACCTGCCGAGCAATCTGCAATTGCCCTGTCAACAAAAGCTCCTCTCCCTCCTCCTTGTTGTACAGCTCCCGAAAAGCTTGGTCCACAGCCTTCGGAACTTGTGGCAACAAGCGATCGATTTCATGCCCGTCTATGTCGCGGAACTCTTCACCTTCAGGAATCTCGTACAGTAACTCAATTCCCTTGTGCAATAGGGTACCAAAAGTCATGGGGTCAATTGTGGTGACTACCTCCTCTTTTTCTTTCAATTCGGCAACATAGCGCAGGTAAAAGCGCAGTCGACAATCCAAATACATGTTGAGTGCGGATGCTGAAAACTTCTTTTCTGCTTCCCCTTCCCCTACGGGCTTAAAATAGCGAGCCAAACTTGCCAGCATAGCAGGAGTCTTGGCAAGGGTAATGGGTTGATTCGGGCTGAGATCCACAGGAACCAATATTGATTCTGGTTTTGCAATCGGCAATTCTACCCGCATCTGCTGGATAAAGCGGCTCATTTCATTAGCCTTTCCTTGCTCCCCTGCCGTAGTGTAAATCAAATGCACTTCCTCTGCCCGGTGCAACAAGCGGTAGAAGGTGTAGGCATAGATGGCATCGTTTTGCTCTTGAACGGGCAAGCGGAATGCTTTACGAAGATTCAATGGAATCATGGATTGAATTCCTCCCCCAGGAGGAAAACTACCCTCATTCACATCGCAAATAATCACCCGTCCAAAATCCAAGTTTCGAGACTCCAATACCCCCATCACCTGTAAGCCTTGAAGCGGCTCCCCTTCAAAAGGCAACTTGAGATCGCGGAAAAGCTTTCGGAATAAACTGAGTAGAAATTCAACTTTTAGCCCCTTGTTTCCTGTAGCAGCGAATATTTCTTTTACTCGATTCAGTTGCTTGAAAGCTTGAAACAAGTAGCTTTTTTGAGTAGGATCTTCTTGCAGTTCCTTGGCTAAATACTCAATAATCTCAATCAGGTACTCGATCAACGAATCCCCCGATACCTTTCGAAAAACCAATCCAAAGAGCGTGTTTTCCTTGCTAATCAACTCCTCGGGCACATCTACCCAGTTTTCCGTTTGGATTTTCTGAGCCGCTTCGGATGCCCAAGCACCATCCGCTGCCTGCAAATAGGAATAAGCCAGAAGATCCAGTACCGGTTTATGGTAAAAAGTCACCCTCCCTTCTTTCAGTTTTGAATGGCGCTGTAAATCCAGTACTGCATCCAAAAAGGCATAAATCGGCGCATTGCGCATGGGATACCCCATGGTCACATTGAGTTTGGTAATCACCTCCGGAAGCTGATGCAAGACCGGAAAAAGCAACTGCTCATCGGGAAGAATGATGACTGTCTCTTCCAGGGGCTCATTCGATCCCACCTGCTCCAATAATTTCCCTACCAGGTTGGCCTGATTCGTTTTTAAGGGAATAGAATGGGTATGGATTAGAGACCCTTTCTTTTTGATTTCATCAGGAATTCGCTCGGGAAAGGTTTTACCCAATACCGAGTCCTTGATGTAATCTCTGAAAAATAAACCCGCCTCTTGTAATTTATCGTCCAAGTAATAGGCATCAACATCCCAAAAAATCTCAGCCCCAAAAGCGGCAATGAAATGCGTAATGATCTTCTCTTCAGCCAGCGTAAACGCGTTGAAGCCAATAAAAATCAGCTGCTTGTCAGGTTTGGCTATGGACTCCGTCGTGGATGCTACTTGTCGATACAACTGACCCCCATAAGCCTTTCCAGAAGTCTGCAGTCGCTCCTGAAATCCTTCGTAAAGTGATCCCAGAATTTGCCAAAACTTGAGGAAGCGTTCTTTTTCTGTTTCATTCTGACGCTCAAACGCCTTCCAAAATTGAGCGATTAGTGCCCATTGCTCTTCGGTAAGGAAACTCAAATCCGACTCGAATTCCTTAATTTCTGCAAGGTGGGCATACACCTGCTTTACGGGTGCCAGAAATTGATCCAAGTCATTGAAGTCCTTCAAGATCAACTCACCCCAATGGTAAAATCGATCAAAGGGCTCCGCCTCTTTTTGCAGGCCGCGGTATTCCTCATACAGCTCAAACACCAAGGTAAGGTCGTCTGTAGGTGTTTTTCCGGCCAACTGGTACACGAGTTGCTCAATGGTTACTACCTCTGGCATCCAGACAGGTTGCTGAATCAATTCCCCCAAGTACTTGGTAAAAAATAGTCCGGCGCGACGATTGGGCAATACCACCCGAAGGTCTTTCAAATCCCTTCCAGAGTCTAAAAGCTGTTGGGCTGTTTCTTTCAAAAAAGGGATCATAGCGCGATAATTTCAGTTGGTTCAAGGTAACAGAGGTATCCTTTGACTGGTAGTTGGGTCAAGGTCTTCACCAAAGACATGTATTCGTATACTTGATCGGCATGTGATTCGCGCTTGATTCCAGTTTTGAAATCAATCACGATGGCCTCATCTTTCCCAATAAGGATTCGATCCGGACGCTTTTGAGCACCTCCAGGAAGAAGAATACCTTGTTCGGAAAGGGATGAAAAGTTGGGGTCAAACCAATT
The DNA here is from genome assembly GCA_034680425.1 of Cyclobacterium sp. Taxonomy (GTDB): domain Bacteria; phylum Bacteroidota; class Bacteroidia; order Cytophagales; family Cyclobacteriaceae; genus Algoriphagus. The sequence continues at coordinate 7,821 of JAXISU010000020.1, read as the reverse complement.
TCGTACCTCAAGGTTTGCAAAAACTTGATCCAGCTTCATCTTCACCTGAGCTGCTGTCTCTAGATCCAATCTACCCTCCTGGAAATATTCTTTTACCAATCGTGATGCATCCTCCCAGCCTCTGGCTTCGGCCAAAATAGCGTGGACAATCACCCCGAAATCCCGTTGCTCTCGTGCCCGGATGCCCTCAGGCGAAAAATCCCAAGGATAGGCTTTGGTTTGCAATTTGGATTTCCAATCCATGCAGTCCCAGCGAAGGGAAGGAACTGCTGATACTTCCACCTTCTCTGGTTTCTCGGCTTTAGGCCAATCTCCCCAAGCAAAAGTCAAGGTATCTGGATTCCAAGAGGAGCTTGAGTCTTCCAAGAATTTGAACCCTCCCGAAAACAAGGAATACAGTAGGTTTCCGGTACGGGTAGGTGAAATTTCTTTTTTACTTTTTGAGATCGAATAGGTTCCAAAACCAAAAAGGGCTTCTTCGGCACGCGTAAAGGCCACATAGAGCATGTTGAGCGAATCCAAATAGGACAAGCGAACTTCCTCATCGTAGGCACCAGAGAAATGGCTGTTTTTTAAGAGCGTTTGGTGTGTCAAAGGAACCACTGTCTGTACACCGGTTTCGGTATCAAAGGGAGCCCACAACACGGGAGCTTGAAGTCCCGAAGAGACAATTCCCCAATCCAAAAAGGGCATGATGACCACTTTGAATTGAAGTCCTTTGGACTTGTGAATTGTCAAAATTCGCATCGCATCGTGGTCCTCAGGGATTTTTACGGTTCGCTTCTTCTTGTTGAGCTCCCACCAATCCAAAAAGCCAAGTAAGTCTGCACGATTCTTTTTCACATAGTCAAACACTGATTCCTTAAAGCCAGAAACGTAACTGAGATCCTGTTGCTTTTGAGTCAACCCCAAAAACGTAAGCCCCTGCTCTACCAATTCCATTAAGGGCATCTGTTGGAAACTAGCTTGTCTAGCCAACAATTCCTTTTCCTTTTCTTGTAATTCAGCGGGTAAGCCTCTGACAAAAAACAACTCGTGGCTCAAGGAAATATCGTGCACCAAGGCATAGTATTGCCAAAGGGTTTTTAGCGCCACTCGGTCGGAAGGGTCACTTAGGTAGGTCAAAAATCCAACCACGCATTTGACCGCAATGGATTTATCGATAAACAAAGATTCTTCAGAGAGCACATCAAAGCGGTAGTCTGTACCCACTTGTTCCCGCTGCACCTCCATCAATCGATCGGCCAAAATAGCTCCCTGTCCATTTGTGCGTACCAAAAAGGCAATGTCTCGCAAGGCATAGCCCTGATCCTGCAATTGCATCACCAGTTCGGGAAGCTTTTCCAACACACCCTGTTCTACGCCTTCCTCTTCTTCGTTGTCATCTTCCTGGGACTTTTCTGAACTACTTTTTTCGGCAAATTCGAGATGAATTTTACCTTGAAATGCGGCATCCTTTTTCTTTTTAGGAACCTCCTGTGCTACGCTCTCAAAAGCAAGTGACAACTTGTTTTCAGGATCCAACTCGTAGTGACTCTCCATTCCCCGCTCCATCCAGGCAGGTAATTGCTGAAAGACGGAATTGTTAAAGGCAATGATGCCAGGCAAACTGCGGTAGTTGACGCTGAGATTCTTTACTTCCACAAAATCAGGATGGATTTGCTCCTGCACTTCGGAGAGCAAAAGCTCTAATTTTCCTCCTCGCCAACGGTAGATCGATTGCTTGACATCGCCTACCAACAAATTGGTATTTCCAGAAGCCAAGGAGTTTTCCAATAAGGGCTTGAAACTCGACCACTGAAATTCAGAGGTATCCTGAAACTCATCGATCAAAAAGTGTTGGTATTGGTTTCCAATTTTTTCATACAAAAAGGGAGCTTCATTTTCCCGAGTAATTTCAGCCAAAAAATCATTCACGTCTGAAATTAATAAAATTCCCTCCTCATCTTTCAGGTCCCGTAATTCCAATAGAAGGTTACGGAAAACCCCAAAGGCATTGAGGTTCTTCTGAAGGGAGGTAAAGGTGTTCCAAACCTTCAATTTATCGGGCCATGAAAGTAGCAAATCCCCTAATCCGGCTCCAAAAGCACTGCATATGGCCGCTTCTTGCTGAGATTTGTTGACAAACCAATTACTCACCTCGGGCAAATCCCGCAACATGATAGCCGTTAGATCTGGAAAAGGCATCTTGGGATCACCCAGGCTTCCGAATTTTTTAGCGAAGCTTCTGCTCCCCCCCTTGAAATCAGTCCATTCCAAGCCAAATTGGACTCGAATAGCCTCTGCTTGCCTTCCTTGCGCCGTGCCCTCTGCAATCAATTCCTGACGAACACGAGAAATTTGTGCCTTGAGCTCGGGCAAAAACCCTTCCTGTCCCACACTTTCTTGGAAAACCGCACGGAATGCCTTGAATCGTTCTTGAAAAATCTCCTTGCCAAGTCCCTTGATTCCTACACGGATGTCCCAGGATTTCCCGTCCAACAATTGCTCCTCGGCATAATCTATCAACCAATTGCGTAGCGCCGGATCCTCAGCCACCTTCTCTACGATTCGGTCCACCAACTTGTCCAAGACCGCATCGGTATCCATTTCCAAGTCAAACTTGGCTTGCAGATCCATTTCTCTAGCAAAAGAGCGGATAACCTTTTGAAAAAAGGAATCGATGGTGCTCACCGCAAAATGACCATACCCGTGCAGCACATGAAGGAGCGTCACTCTCGCCCGATCCATCAATTGCTGCGCATCCAAACCCAACTGATCCATTAATTCCTTATCCAAGAATTCAGCTGGATTGACCCCTTGACTCAAGCGCTCCAATTCCTCCACAATTCGCTCCTTCATCTCCTGTGTGGCCTTGTTGGTGAAGGTCACGGCAAGAATCTGTCGGAATCCGGATTGTGGATTTCTCAAGGCCAACTTGAGGTATTCCAAAGTGAGGGTATAGGTCTTCCCAGAACCTGCTGAAGACCTGTAGAGTAGAAAGGGTTTTGCCATAGAAAAAAAATTCAATTCGAAGATAGGAAACCCTAGACCCAATTTGAATGGAAATTCATTTTTTTGACACAAATTGTCAATCTTAAAAAAAAAGAACTAGGAAAGGATTAGTCTTTTTTTGGCTTAGCGCTTCAGGGCATTCCACAAGATTTCAATGGGATGCAAGGCTTTTCTTCCTGTACCGTCTGCAATCTGGTGCCTACAAGAGGTCCCTGGCGCAGCGATCAGCGTATCTACCTCAGCCTTCCTTACCGCTGGAAACAAGACCAGCTCCCCAATTTGCTGGGAAACCTCGTAATGCTCAGCCTCATAGCCAAAAGAACCGGCCATTCCGCAGCAGCCACTTGGAATCGTTTCTACCACATAGTTGACTGGAAGAGAGAGAATCTTTTGTGTCCAAGAAAGCGAAGAAAGCGCCTTCTGATGGCAGTGGCCATGCAATTTGATCTTTTCCGCACGCGTGGTAAACTCTTCGGATTTGATATTGCCTGCCGCAACCTCCTTGCCCAAAAATTCATCGATCAACTGCACGTGAAACTTGAGTTTCTTGGCTCCCTCCACCCATTCTGGTCCTACAATACGTGGATATTCGTCGCGGAAACTCAGAATCGCAGAAGGCTCCAAGCCGATCAACGGGGTATTCCCATCAATCAACTTTTCAAAAATGCGGATATTGGCCTCGGCATGCTTTTTTGCTTTGAGAAGTAATCCCTTGGATAGTGCAGAGCGACCGCTCTCCTCGTGATCGACTACTAGGACCTCATAGCCCAACTTCTTCAGTAGGGAAATGGCCTTGATTCCGATTTGGGTATCGTTGTAGTTGGTAAATTCATCCACGAAAAAATACACGGACTTAATCATCTTGGCTGGGGCTGGAAGAATAGCATAGTTGTTTTTATACCAGGCACGCAAACTCACCGAACTGATTTCCGGTAGGTTACGATTGGGAGCCACTCCCAAAAATGCTTTCAACAGCCCTCCTGTGAGGGAATTGGTTAAAAAGAAATTAGAAACTATCGGCACCAATGATCCCAATCTGTTCAATTCATTGATGTGGCCAAATGCTTTTGATCGCAATGGTACCCCATGGGTCTTTTGGTATTGGTACAAAAACTCCGCCTTCATACTGGACATGTCCACGTTGGAAGGGCACTCGGCCGTACATCCCTTGCAACTCAAACACAAATCCAAGGCTTCCTTGATCTCCGGATGATCGAAGGCATTCTCTTTTTTATCCTGAGTTAGAAACTCACGAAGCGTATTCGCACGTCCACGAACGGAATCCCGCTCGTTTCGCGTAGCCATAAAAGAGGGACACATGGTACCTCCTGAACCCGGAAGCTTGCGACAGTCTCCAGACCCATTGCACTTCTCGGCTAGCCTTAGGACTCCCCCAGCCGCTGAAAAATCAAATACCGTCTCTGGCTCCGGCGTATGCATACCAATCTCGTAGCGAAGAAACTGGTTCATCGGTGCAGCGTCTACAATTTTCCCTGGGTTAAAAATGTTTTTAGGATCCCAGGTGTATTTGATTCGGCGAAAGAGTTCGTAATTCTTTTCCCCTACCATCAGCGGGATAAAGGCAGCGCGCACTCGTCCATCCCCGTGCTCCCCAGAAAGGGAACCTTGGTATTTTTTGACCAATTGGGCGGAAGCAAGGGAAATCTGATAGAACTCCTCCACATCTTCTGCCTTTTTCAAATCAAGAATGGGGCGCATGTGAATTTCTCCTGCTCCCGCATGGGCATAATGCACAGGGTTTTGATTAAAACTTGCCAAAATCCCATCCAACTCATCGATGTAATCTGCGAGATCTTCAATATCCACCGCCGTATCCTCGATACAGGCCACGGCTTTGGGATCGCCAGGAATATTTCCCAAAAGACCTAGTCCTGCTGCCCGGAGGGCCCAGGCAGAAGCCACTTTCTCAGGTTCAATGATCGGATAGGCATAGCCATAGCCAGCTGCCTTCAAATCAGCCACCAAGGCCTCTCCTTTTGCCATGGCTTCTTCCAGCGTCTTTCCTCGAAACTCGATCATCAACAAAGCCTTCGGGTCGCCCTCGACGAAATAGCGATTTTTGGAGTACTCGATGCTTTCTTTGGTGCAGTCCAGGATGATTTTATCCATCAACTCCACAGCCGTCACCTCATGCTTCATCGCCACCTGGGCCGATTTCATACTTTCGTGGATGGATTCAAAATGAGCAGCCACCACAATTTCTATGGGATCCGGAAGTGGATCCAGACTCAACTTGATCTCGGTGGTGAAGGCTAGGGTACCTTCGGAACCAGCCAAGAGTTTGCAAAAATTGAAATTCGCTGTTCCCTCAAACTGGGAAGCCTTCAGCAATTCGTCTACGGCATAACCCGTATTGCGACGATGGATGGACTTCTTAGGAAACTGGGCATGGATTTCTGCTCGCGTTTCAGGTTGACCGAGTTCTTCCCAAGCCTGACGGTAAAGGTTTCCTTCCAAATCCTTCTGCCCACACTTGCGCTTAAAATCTTCTGGTGAAAGTTCTCGGAACACCACCTTTTTACCATCACTGAGAATGGTATTGAGGGAAATTACTTTGTCACGGGTAACTCCATACACGATCGAAGTAGTCCCGGAGGAATTGTTGCCCACCATGCCGCCAATCATCGCTCGATTGGCGGTAGAGGTTATGGGAGAGAAAAATAAGCCATAGGGCTTCAAAAAACGATTCAATTCATCTCTCACCACCCCAGGCTGCACCCGTACCCAACGCTCTTGCGCATTGATTTCAAGGATCTGATTGAAGTGAGTAGACACATCCACCACGATGCCATTGCCTACGCATTGTCCTGCAAGCGATGTGCCTGCAGTCCTTGGAATCAAGGAAGTCCCATTTTCAGAAGCAAATTGAATCAATCGCTGAATGTCTTTTTCCGTTTTGGGAAATGCCACCGCCAGAGGAACCTCTCGATACACCGAGGCATCGGTCGCATAGAGGGTTTGGGTAAGTCGATCCCAGTGGAGTGTCCCCTCCAATTGGGTCGCTAAAGTTTCTAAAAAAGGAAGCAGGTTGGGGTGGTCTGAAGGCATGCTCAAAATTAACTTTCTGAAGCAATTTTTCACGAACAAAAAGTAAAAATATGCACCTTTGAAGGGTAAAAATCTTGGAAAAGTAACGGTTGAATTTTACTGTCTTCCGATTTCAAGAATTCTTTGTTTTTCGATTCAATTCTGCTTTGCTATGTTTTTCTACTTCTCTCAGTTTCTGAGCTTTTTGGCCATGCCACTTACCTTGCTCATCCTGCTCCTGCAGGCTGCTTTCTTTTTCACCCCAAAGTCTAGAGGAAGGAAAATCCTTGGAACAGGAATTGTCCTTCTTCTCTTATTTTCGAATCCTTTCCTATCCAATCTGGCACTATTGGCTTGGGAACCGCCTTACAAATCCTTTGACGAAATTCCTGCAACCGAAATCGGTATTGTGCTGACAGGAGTCACCAACTTGAACAAAACCGCATCCGACAGAACCTTCTTTGGGAAAGGGGCTGACCGAATTACCCAGGCATTGCAACTGTACCGCATGGGAAAGATTAAAAAAATCCTGATCACCGGTGGACAAGGCTTGAATCCGACCAATTCCTATTCTGAAGCAGAATTGCTTAAGCGCTTTTTGATCATGACGGGCATGCCGGAAGCCGATATTCTGATTGAGGAGAAAAGCGTAAACACACGAGAAAATGCACTTTTTACCAAAGCGTTTTTAGAAAAAGAGGGAATTGCTACCCAGCAAGAATTTGTGTTGATCACCTCAGCATTTCACATGCCTCGATCGAAAAAATGCTTTGACAAAGTAGGGCTCAAAACCATCCCCTTTCCCGTCGATTACTACAGCCATGACCTCAAATACGACCTGCCTTCTTTAATCTATCCAGAGGCTGAGGCGCTATTTCATTGGCAAATCCTGACTAAAGAGTTTCTAGGGCTACTGATGTACCGAATAGTGGGGTACATTTAAGAAGCACAACTAAAGAGTGAGAATTATTGAAAAGGCGAATCCTTTTCCTTGGCCATCTGGTTGTAAACGATGCCATCCAGGATTCCTGGAATCCATTTGTTTAAAAACACAGCCAACTTCCCCTGGGTAGTCAACACTAAATCTCGCTTTCTGCTAGTTGTAGCCTTCAGGATGCGGGTCGCCACTTCTTCCGAAGTCATCATCTTGGATTCATCTCGAGGGGATTCTCCTTGGGAACTCCCATCTGCAGTCAGTGCCGTATTTCGAATATTGGAGGATGTAAAGCCTGGTGCTACGACCAAGACATGTACCCCTTTTTTCATCACCTCGGTACGCAAGGATTCAAAAAATCCGTTCATCGCATACTTACTTGCTGTGTAGGCTGTGCGCGCAGGAGTTCCCCGATAACCATTGATCGAAGAGATTCCAATAATGGAACCCTTGCTCTCCAAAATAGCGGGCAAGCAATATTTCGTGGCATAGACGGTTCCCCAGAAATTGGTATCCATCACCTTTCGAAATACCTCCAAGTCCAAGTCCTGAAACAAGGCCCGCATGGAGATGCCTGCATTGTTGATCAAAATGTCGATTCGCCCAAATCGAGCAAGGGCTTCGTCCGCCATGCGCTTGTTATCGGCCTCAGACCCAGCATCTGCAAGGATGGGAAGCACGGTGAGATTCATCGCCTGAAGTTTGGCTGCAGTGGCCTCCAACTTCTGCGCATTCCTTCCTGTGATCACCAGTTTGGCCCCAACAGCTCCAAATACAGCCGCGCAGGCTTCCCCAATTCCTGAGGTGGCTCCCGTAATGACCACCACTTTATTCGTATAGTTCAT
>JAXISU010000019.1:0-11951 GCA_034680425.1 Cyclobacterium sp. | reverse complement strand
TGTGGCGGACTTCTTGGAGCTTGGAGAATTGATGGTAGATGATGCCTTGAACAGAAACGAATCCTGTGGAGGTCACTTCCGTGAAGAATACCAAACACCGGATGGGGAAGCTTTACGTGACGATGAGAATTTCGCTTACGTAGCTGCTTGGAAATACCTCGGTGAAGGAAAAGAAGAAGAGTTGGTTAAAGAAGAATTGGTCTTTGAAAATGTGAAACTCACCCAGCGTTCCTATAAATAAGTTGTAGACAATCACTCAAGTTGAGGCGCCAATGGCTTTTTCTTTCGTAGAAACTAGAAAAACCAAAGCCCTTGACCCAAAATAAAACTAGCGTAGACAGATGAAATTGACTTTAAAAATCTGGAGACAGAAAAATGCGACGGACAAAGGGGGATTTGCTACCTACGTAGCAGACCATGTGTCTAAGGACATGTCTTTCTTGGAAATGTTGGACGTCTTGAATGACCAACTGACCGAAAAAGGAGAAGATCCAGTCCATTTTGATCACGACTGCCGCGAGGGAATCTGCGGAATGTGCTCCTTGTACATCAATGGCAAACCACATGGCCCGCAACAGACTACCACTTGTCAGTTGCACATGCGTTCCTTTTCAGATGGAGAGACCATCACGATCGAGCCTTGGAGAGCAAAAGCCTTTCCTGTAGTAAAGGACTTGGTAGTCAATCGCTCTGCCTTTGATCGCATCATTCAGGCTGGAGGCTATGTGTCTGTCAATACCGGTGGAGTACCTGATGCCAACGAGATTCCAATCCCAAAAACCGTGGCAGATCTTGCCATGGATGCAGCCCAGTGTATCGGTTGCGGTGCTTGTGTGGCGGCTTGTAAAAATGCTTCGGCCATGCTATTCACTTCTGCCAAAGTTTCCCAATTGGCCCTATTGCCACAAGGACAAGTAGAACGCAAGACGAGAGCAGAAAAGATGGTTGCTCAGATGGATGCAGAAGGTTTCGGTGCCTGTACCAATACCGGAGCATGTGAGGCAGAATGTCCTAAAGGCATTTCCATCACCAATATCGCACGCATGAATCGTGAATACTTCTCAGCGGTGGTGAGCAGCGATAACATGTAATCTTATTTATGACAACTAAAAAGGGCAGGTGAAAACCTGCCCTTTTTTATTTTTTCTCCATCTGATTGATCCACTCTCGGATGAGGGCCACACCCTCCGCATGGATGCTTGTTCGCCCCAATTCAGGCATGGCGACTCCTACCTCGGTAGAATTCATGCGGTGCAGGAGAATGGAAGCATCTCCGTCCCCAGGGACAATGTCGTAGGTATGTGAGCCAGAACCTTTTCCCGCAGCTACGGGAGTTTTATACACACCCAACTTCAAGGGGTCTTTTTGTCCATAGGTAAGAAATAGTCCGGATGTGCTTGCTGGACCCTCTGCACGATGGCAATGGGAGCAGTTGATGTCTAAGTAGGCCATCGCCCGGTCATTTAAGGTTTGACTTTGATCCTCGTAATTGACCAGCGCCGGATGAGCAGCTTTGCCATTAAACCCGACTAGCTTGCCTTGTGCGGTCCAATGTGCTAACTGGTTTTCAGTTCCGCTTCCGTAAGTATAATCATGGTTGAGGTGCCTGGTTTGTACGCCTAGTGGAGCTAGGGATTCATTTTTGTTGTGGCAACTTTTGCATTGATTTTTGTTGGGAACTAGGTAGTTGATGACCTGCTCTTCGCCCGCTTGATTGATAAAGCGAACCTCTTTTTCTGCGCCCACTACTTTCAGAACCGCGTCCGTTTGCGATTCATTCCAAAGGTAGGGATAGGCTTCCCAGCCGCCTTCCTCGTGTATCATCAAACGAGTTTCGATGATTCTTCGCTCTCCCTCCGGCTTTCTAAAATCTGCAGGGTAGTAGAAATTTTTGATCAAGATCGTTCCTTGGGGCAAATTCAATTCTTCGCCCTTGAGACTGGCTTGCGTACCTTCAGGAAGTGAGACAAATCGACTTTTTAAAGCATAATCTGTAAATAAGGAGGACGCAGGTTGGTAGGGGAGAATGCTAGAGTTAGGGCTTAGATTTGCCATTTCCCCGTCAAAAAAACCATAAGTGGAGAGTCTACGGTACGGAAATTCACCATCCGCTTCTTCAGGTGCTAGGACCTCTTCGACTGATTCTGAGCTTACCTCCTTGCTCGCTTGTGGCGCACAGGAAGCCATCAGCCCTAGCAGCAGAAAGAAGGAAAAACCCTTTTTTACAAAACGTTCAAACGCTAGGATCATCCTCATTTGTATTTTTTAGGAGTGGCTAGTGAAAGTTTGTCACCTGAAGGGCCTTTGCACTGCTGGAAGGGACTGGAATCGCTAAAGGAGTCGATGTTATCCTCTCCTTCCATCAGGTAGAAACGTGTAAAGCGGAGCGACTCCATAGTGGGCTCCTGGATGCAGATCCGCATGGGATTGCTATCAATGGAGGAGCTTACGGATTCATCCCAGATACCGTCGTAGATGATATCCTGGGTTTTAAGCCACCCATGTGCATTGTAAAGGCTGACTAGTTGACCTAGTTCTCGACTCAGGTCAGGAAGGCTTAGTAAGGATCCCCTGTCGTAGCTATTGTCGTGGACAAAGATATCTGAAGTATAGGGAGACCAGTTGGGTGCTTCCGCTGGAAATCCGGTCACTTGGTAGCTGGCAATCGCTACCCCGTAGGTCTTGTTGCGTAAAATTCGGTTGTTGAAAATCTCTACTTCTTTGGCTGCCAGCAAGACAATGCCCGATCCAGGAGGGATCATGGTGACCGTATTGCCGTTGGGGTCATCCCCGAGAGGAATAGCAAAATTCTCGTGGTTGTTGTCTACAATGTCGTTGTCGTAAATGCGGGTTTGCCGGCCATCTCCTTTGGGTAGACCTGGAAGGTTGAATACCAAGATGCCTCCGGCATTGTCTCGGGCCGTATTTCCATAGACTTCGGCGCGGTCACAATTTTCGATTTCAATTCCTGCCACATTGCCAAAGGCTAGGGAGTTTTTGACCACAATGTCTTCGGATTGACCTACATAGATGCCGGCATCTTTGGAATGGGAGGCAATGCAGCTGTCGATGACCACATTTTTACATTGCACGGGATAGATGGCGTAGGTTCCATTTTTAGACTTGTCGCCATGTGTCCAAGTCACATTAATCTTTCGAAAGGTGATTCCATCCGTATGTTGGGCTTTGATACCATCCCCTGGAGCATCCTCAATGCTCAGTTCTTCAATCGTAATGTCCTTGCCCACGATTTTCACCCCTTCACCACCAGATTTCAACTCTCGAAAGGAAAGCACTGTTTTGTCCATTCCATCTCCTTGAATACGAATGGCGGTTTTGTTGTCTAAAATAAGTTGGGTTTTGAGTTCGTAAAAGCCCTCAGGAATCCGAATGGTGCTGGAGTCTTCCGCAAGAATAAAGGATTCGACCAAGGCTTCCACTTCTTCAGGCGTGGCACGACGCAACCCGGAACTGTCATAAGTCTGTTCGTCGGATTGGGTGCTGCAACTAAAAAACAGGAGTGCGAAACAAAAGAGAAGTAGAGATCGAATCATTTCGAATACGGGTTGAATCCGCTTGGCCTCCATCAAGTATTGACTTCACTGAAAATTCTTTCCAGTTTTCAACGTATCTCCGGGCAAACCAAGGTGGGTTTGGGTTTTTAGTTAAGGAAGGAAATTTGAGAAAAATTGGGAGGGATTCCAAATGCAAGATTTTCAGGGGATTTCTTGAGGCCTTAATTTAAAGAGCTGTTGCTGCAAGGTTCACCGAATAAAAATCCGTCTCCAGCTAGAATTTCACATTTCTTGTTTTAGTTTTAAGAAACAATAATCACCCCTGTTATGAAAAAAGGTCTTTTGCTACTCACATTTTTAACGTTTGCTGTTGCCGTTCAAGCCCAAATTGGTGTTCGTGCAGGTATAGGCTCCTCTAACTTCTCCAATGGAGATGTCCAACGTGGTTTTTCCTCCTTAATCAGACCGCACCTTGGCGCCTACTATGGGTTGGAAGTAACCGAAAAGTTAACCGTGGAGCCGGGTATGTTTTTTTCAGGGAAAGGGATTAGCACCACAAGTAAGGTTACTAACAAAGAATTCAAAGAAAGTTTGAGTTACTTGGATATTCCTGTTTTGGTACGCTATGCTGTGAATGAAGACTTCAATGTCTTTGCGGGGCCTCAGGCAGGATTTCTAATTGCAAGAACGTATACCGAAGGAAGTGTAAAAATCACCGACACCGCGCCTGTTGGAGGTTATGAAATTGGAGGTGTTTTTGGTGTGGGCTACAAATTGACCTCTGGAATCAACCTTCAAGCAAGCTATGATTTTGGGATTGCACCTTTTAAATACTTTCAAGCAGACGTAAATAACACGGTGTTTAAACTTTCAGTAGGGTATACGCTTCCTTCCAAGGTGGCAAAAGAAAAAGCGGAGAAGGAGCAATAGTTCCTTGCTTATTTTTTCAATCTATCTGGATTGTCTTGAATAAAGGATTTCCATCCCTCATTTCTCCCGCGGGTTTGCATCCTTCCTTCGTGAAAGTGATGGCAAAGTGCTACTGCTAATGCGTCCGTAGCATCCAAAAGTTTGGGCAGCTCTTCAATCCCAAGCAAGGTTTGGAGCATCGCGGCAACCTGCTCTTTGGAGGCATTTCCATTGCCCGTTACTGACTGCTTTACCTTCTTGGGTGAGTATTCAGTAATGGGTATTTCTTTGGAAAGTGCAGCAGCCATGGCTACTCCCTGGGCACGGCCCAGCTTCAGCATGGATTGTACGTTTACTCCATAAAATGGGGCTTCCAAGGCTACTGAGTCGGGGGCAAACTCATCCAAAATGCCACTTATCCGTTCAAAAATCTTCTTTAACTTCAACTCGTGGGTCTCATACTTCTTCAGATGAATTACCCCGTACTGCAAGATTTTGTATTTTTTCCCTTCCGTTACTATCAAACCATAGCCCATTACAGTCGTACCTGGGTCAATACCTAATATGATTTTTTCTGAAGGGAGTTTCTTGTCAGTGTCTTTCACGAACCCAAGTTACAAGTTTTAAGGTGGAAATTTAGGACTACAATGGGGAAACATCAGATGGATTGACCAAAGTAGATGTACAGGTGCCCTTTGAAGTTTCGGCCTACATTTACAAGAAGATTACTTAATTTTAGGGATTAGCGCAGGAATTATGAGTGACCAAGAATTTGATTTATTGGACGAATTGTATTTTGTTCAGCCCTATGCATTCCTTCAAGAAACCTTGGGATGGGAGGATAAGCAATTGCTGGATACCCTCACCTCACTTGTAGAAAAGGGTTGGGTCAAATGCTTTACAGAACCTGATCAAGAATGCTTTGAGGCCATCGATCTGCAGGAAATAGGGAAGGGACTCCTTTATTTAGCCACAAAAAAGGGTTTAATGGCCCATACCACACTCTAAGGTGCAATCAGAAAGCTACAAATACCAACGGAAAGAATTGGAGTTGAAGGCCCTGTTGGAAATCACCCAGGCCATCAATGAAAACCAATCGGAAGAGGTGCTGGTCACCATCTTCAAGTTTACCTGTTTGGTCCACCTAGAAATCAGTTCTCTCATACTTTATGTAGCCAAGGAAGAAGACTTTGAACAGCGAATTTCACATGGGGTAAAGTCAAAAACACCGCTTTTGCTTTCAAAGGAAGCCGTTAAGGAGGATAAAAAATCAGGAAGCCTATCTATTCAATTGGAAAATGGCTATTCCTTTGGGGAGCTCGAAACCTACCTGCCGGTATACCACAAGGAGAAACTGCTGGCGATTTTGTTTTTGAAGCGAAAAAATAAGGACTTAGAACTTGATCTGGATTTCACACAAGCCTTAGCCAATATCTTGGTGGTGGCCTTGGAGAATAAGCGCTTTGCAAGGAGGCAACTCGAGCAAGAAGTCATGAAGCGAGAGATGGAGATTGCTTCGCAGGTGCAGCAATTGTTGTTTCCCGCTACCTTACCCAATACAGACCAGCTCAAGGCCGAAGTGACCTATGTGCCGCACAGCCGAGTAGGGGGAGATTATTACGATTTGATTGCGAGCGGGGAAGAAAAAGTCTACTTCTGTATTGCGGATGTATCCGGCAAAGGAATGGCTGCCGCCTTGTTGATGTCCAATTTTCAAGCTGCCCTACGCACCTTGTTGCGAAGTAATGCGGACCTGGAAACCTTAATCCACCAACTTAATTTCACACTCTTTGACTTGACCAAAGGGGAGCGATTCATTACTTTTTTTCTGGGAGAATATGAGTTTGCAAGCGGCAACCTGCGCTATGTGAATGCCGGGCATAACCCCCCAGTGCTCTGCAGTTCAGAAGCTAAGGCAACCGAATTCTTGGAGGCAGGGACCACCATTTTGGGCGCTTTTGAAGCCTTACCTTTTATGGAAGTGGGCAAACGGGAAGGATTGAAGGGATTTACCCTTCATTTGTTTACGGATGGCTTGACGGAGGCCATGAATCCCGAGGAGGAAGAGTATGGAGAGCAGCGCTTCAAGGAGTTGGCGGAGAAAAACAAGGAACAAAACCCTGCTGAATTTCATCAAGAGTTCCGCTTGGCGATTGATCGATTTGCCAAAAAAGTACCTTTTCATGATGATTTAACGCTGTTGAGCCTTCGGTTTTCAAAAGCATGAGCCTAGTTCAACTTCCTTATTTCCTGACCTTATTGTATCCGGACCGCCTTTGGAAGGGGCCGAAACTCGAGCGGAAGGTGACCCTCACCTTTGACGATGGTCCTGTGCCTGGAGTGACGGATTGGGTCTTGGGCGAATTAGCAAAACGTGATTTGAGCGCGACATTTTTTATGGTTGGCGACAATGTGCGCAAGCATCCTTCCTTAGCGAATGAAGTGATAGCTGCTGGGCATCAGGTAGGAAATCATACCTACCACCATCTTTCGGGTTGGAAAACAAGTACGGCTGCCTATTTGGAAGATGTGGCGGCGTGCGATGCGATGTTGGAGGACACCTTGGGTGCCCAAACCCGTTTATTTCGGCCGCCCTATGGTTGGATGAAGCCGCGTCAGGCTCGAGCAGTGGCCAAGGATAAAAAAATAGTCATGTGGAGCCTCTTGAGTTACGACTTCGATTCGAGTTTATCGGCTGAGAAGATAATTCAAGTCTGTACTTCTAGAACTTCTCCCGGATCCATCCTTGTCTTTCATGATCAGGAAAAGACCAAGGAGCAACTCAAGAAGGTGTTGCCCAACTACCTAGATTTTTTGGTAGGAGAAGGGTTTGCCACACAATCCCTCCAAGGCTAATTTCCAGGTTGAATTTTGTCTACTAATTTTCACTGCGAGGCCTTTTCTTCAGGGGATTGCATGGATACTTTCTTATTTTTGGAAAATTTTTAATCCAACACCTGGTTCGCTTTCATGCAGTTAATCGATACCCACGCCCATATTTATTCCAGCAAGTTTGATTCGGATCGGGATCAGGTGATCGAAGAAATCCGCGCTGCAGGCATTACCAAGGTTTTTATGCCCAATGTGGATGTGCATACCATTGACGCCATGCTGGACTGCGAGAGTCGCTATGGGGACCTCTGTGTGCCCATGATGGGTTTGCATCCCTGTGATGTGGGGGATGACTTTGAAGCGCAGCTCCAAGTGATGGAGAATTGGCTACATACTCGGCCTTTTGCTGCAGTAGGTGAGATTGGAACAGATCTTTATTGGGATAAGACCAACTTGGACCGTCAACTGGCTGCTTTGGAGATTCAAGTGGGCTGGGCCAAGGAGCACGAATTGCCCATCGTCTTGCACTGCAGAGAGTCCATCGATTTGACGATTGATTTTATTGAGAAAATGCACGATGGCAAGTTGAGAGGTATATTCCATTGCTTTACGGGTAGCCTTGACCAAGCCAAACGAATTACGGATATGGGTTTTTTGCTTGGAATTGGTGGAGTAGTTACCTTTAAAAATGGAGGTTTGGACCAAGTGATTCCGTATATTGGTCTAGAGCATTTGGTGTTGGAAACAGACGCTCCCTATTTAGCACCGGTTCCACATCGTGGGAAGCGGAATTCTCCTGCTTATTTGCCCTTTGTGGCGGAGCGAGTGGGGGACCTCCTTCAAGTACCTGCAGCTGTGGTGGCGGAAGCCACTAGTGCACAAGCACTTCAACTGTTTACAAAGATTGAAAAATGAATTACAAGATCGTTCGTCTCAATACCGGAATCAAAACAAGTAAGGCTTCCTCAGTCCTGATTATCTATACAGGAGGAACCTTGGGGATGTCCTATGACGAGTCCGGTGCTTTAGTGCCCTTCAATTTTGGGCAGATTTTGGAAAAGATTCCCATCCTTTCCAACATGAACATTGCGATTACGGTAATTTCATTTCCCGAACCTATTGATTCGTCCAACGTGACCATGAGTCATTGGATAGACATGGCCTATATCATTACCGAAAACTACGATAGCTACGATGGCTTTGTGGTCCTCCACGGAACAGATACCATGGCCTATTCCGCTTCCATGCTCAGTTACATGCTGGAGGGCTTGAATAAACCAGTGATTTTTACAGGAGCACAGTTGCCCATCTCGGCGATGCGTTCCGATGCGCGGGAAAACTTGATGACTTCCCTGGAGATTGCTACGGCCAAATCCAAAGGAAAACCCATTGTTCCTGAAGTGTGTATTTTCTTCAACCACATGTTGCTGCGAGGCAATCGTTCCAAAAAGGTGCAGAGCGTGCACTTCGATGCTTTTGAATCGGAGAATTACCCCATTTTGGCAGAGGCAGGTATTGTGATCGACTACAACACTACAGCGATTCGACCTTACGAAGCCAATCGAAAGTTGGTCAATCGCAATAATTTGGACAACGGGGTGATGATTGTGAAGTTGTTTCCAGGAATTACCGATAAGATTTTGGATGCCTGCTTTGCCATTTCTGGCCTTCGAGGCGTGGTCCTAGAGACTTATGGTTCTGGGAATAGCCCATCCTTGGATTGGTTTATGAAATCGCTGGAAGGAGCCATCAAGCGAGGCTTGATCTTATTGAATGTGTCTCAATGCAACGGGGGACGAGTAATCCAAGGACGCTACGAAACCAGCAAGGAACTACTAGCGGTAGGGGTGGTGAGTGGAGCAGACATGACTACCGAAGCTGCGGTCACCAAGTTGATGTTTTTGCTGGGGCAAAAGTTGAGTCGGGAAGAGATTTGTCTGCAACTGACTCAGTCTATTGCTGGCGAGATCAGCACCTAATTTTCGTTTATTTCAGAAAGGGGTTTGGAATCGGCGTGAATAATTTTTTTCTTTGCACTCCGATTCGGCTACCGAGTCAAACCACAAACAGAGAGGTGTCCGAGTGGTTGAAGGAGCACGCCTGGAAAGTGTGTATACTCCAAAAGGGTATCGAGGGTTCGAATCCCTTCCTCTCTGCACACAAAAAAGCCCTTAATTCATTGAATTAAGGGCTTTTTCGTTTTAGTCCGTTATCTATAAGTTCCTGCATTCTATTGCCTTGGTTGTACTCTTTTTTTTACCGCACCACCGGCAATCCCTGCTGTGCCCACCCTTGAATTCCGCCTTCCAGGTGGTAGACTTTGGTGTAGCCTTGCTGGAGTAGCATGCGGGCAGCCTCTTCGCTTCGAGCCCCAACGGCACAGTACACGTAGACTTCCTGGTCTTTCGAGATTTGACTGACTTGATCTAGAAAATCAGCACTGTAAAAATCGATTTCTACCGCACCTTCAATTTTGCCTTGGGCGATCTCGTCCGCAGTACGCACATCTAGAACGGTGCCGGCTGTGCTCTTGGATGAAAACTCTTGTGCATTTAAAGTAACGACCGAAGCTGCACTTTGTTGGGTGGTGCTTTCGGTGGTAGTGGATTGGGTAGGAGAACTCGGTTGACAAGCATATAGGCCTGAAAGAATAAGTAAGCCGGAGAGTAAGGTAGTTTTCATGCGTTAAATTTTTACAAAATTAACAAATTCGGGATGCACTCTTTGTGAGTAAAGGCACAGGAGACTGCTGACTGTTGATAAAATTGGTCAACAGTCGACAGCCCACGGTCCACTGCAAATCCTGCCATGATGAAGGCTGCTATCTAAATTTAGATTCCAAACCTAATCACCCAACGAATCGGCTGTCGTCAGTGGACGGTTGACCTTTGACTATAAAAAAGCCATGCTCAAGGTTCCGATACCCATGATCACTTTGGCCAGGGTGCTTAACTTGGCAAATTGTTCCTTTTGATCTGCACGATGAATTTTCCACATAAACCAGCAGAATAGGACACCAAGCCCCCCGAAATAATAATACAGTTGTGGAAGGTTCAATTGGAAAGTCACCGTAAAGATCGAGCCCACAAAGGTGATCGCAATGATGTAGATTACCTGCTTGGTCTTGCGGAAGCCCAGTACAATCGGTAAGGTCTTGGACCCGTGGAGGTGATCGCCATGCCGATCTTCAATGTCCTTGAGTAGCTCTCGAATCAGGGTTAAGAAAAAAGCAAAAAGGGCATAGGTGAAGACGAGCAATTCATTTTTTTGGAAGTAATAGGCCACCAAGTAAATGGAAAGGCTGGTTAAAAAGGCTACCGCTAGGTTACCAATGAAAGGCTTTCGCTTGAGACCATTGCAATACCACCAAAGTAGGACCCCCGCAAAAATAATGAGTGCTGCAATGCGAGGAGCAACCACCCAACCCATACCTATGGCAACGAAGTTGAATAAAGTATGAAGCATCAAAATCATTCTTCGCTTGATGCCTTTCCCCACTACCACTGCCTTGGGGCGATTGATGTAGTCAATTTTGACATCGTAGTAATCGTTGATCATGTAGCCTGCAGCCGTAACCAGCAGGGTGGCCATGATCAATAGGTAGAGGCGAAAATCTTGTAAGGCAGGAAGGCCTTGTGCATTGGTTTCGACTAGAAAATGCGCCGTCATCACTTGAGCAAAAGCAATCAGCAGCAAGTTGATGGGT
This sequence comes from Cyclobacterium sp., assembly GCA_034680425.1. Taxonomy (GTDB): domain Bacteria; phylum Bacteroidota; class Bacteroidia; order Cytophagales; family Cyclobacteriaceae; genus Algoriphagus. The sequence goes on along the minus strand of JAXISU010000019.1, from coordinate 989 downwards.
CTGCTGATTCTAAAAAGGCTTCGAAGTGATAAGGTTCTTTCCATGAGTTACTTTACCCATAAAATTAAGAGAATAAAAGGATGATTTGGGGATTATTTTTAGGTTACCCTCCGAAATTCTAGTTCCTGATTTTGGCGAATTCATTGCTCCTTTTTCTTAACTTAACTATTCAGATTGACTCCACTATGAATACATTCACCCACTCCTCAAGAAGAAACTTTATCAAACGCTCAGGCACTGCACTTGCAGGTTCCTTTTTGGTGCATCCCCTGGCTCAAGCCTTAAGTTTGTTTCCTGGCTTAGACCGCAAAATGAAATTGGCCTTGGTAGGTACTGGCGTACGTGGGCTTAGTATGTGGGGACGGGACGTGGTGAAGGCCTATAGCGATCGGGTCGAGTTTGTGGGTTTGTCCGACAAAAACGAAGGGCGCATGCAACTAGGGAAGGCTTATTTGGAAGTGGATTGTCCGCTGTATCTAGATTTTGACCAAATGCTTCGCGAAACTTCCCCAGATGTGGTGATCGTGACTACGATGGATAGCACCCATCACGAATTCATCATCAAGGGTTTGAATGCAGGCATGCATGTCATCACGGAAAAGCCGATGACCACCGATGAACAAAAGGTGCAAGCCATTTTGGATGCGGAGCGGCTCTCAGGCAAGCAGGTCCTGGTGACTTTCAACTACCGCTACTCTCCCCACCGTCAAAAACTCTATGAACTCCTGCAGGAAGGAGCCATTGGCAAGGTGACGTCGGTGGATTTCCATTGGTACCTAGACACCTCCCATGGAGCAGATTATTTTCGGCGTTGGCATGGCATTCAGGCACACAGCGGAAGCCTTTTGGTACACAAAGCTTCTCACCATTTTGACCTACTCAACTGGTGGCTAAACTCAGACCCGGAAGAGGTTTTTGCTTACGGCTCCCTTGAATTTTATGGGAAAAATGGCCCTTTTCGATCCAAGTCCTGCCGAGGTTGTCCGCAT
>JAXISU010000018.1:0-12481 GCA_034680425.1 Cyclobacterium sp. | reverse complement strand
GATGAATCTCAATTTGGTATTGGAGATCTTTTCCCCTTTCAATCCGACAGCTGACAGGGTACGATCTAAGGAAGCGAGAAAGAAAACATCCCCATTTTCCTTCTGCCCTGGTTTGATCTCGCGGATTTTAAATTTGAATTCAACGTTTTTGTAAAAAAATTCAATGTCCTTGAAATAGGCGGTGACATCCTTGTTGGTAACCACTTTTCGGTCAAGTAGCAGGTCGTCTTCAACCTGAACCTTTCCGTCCCGAAAAATCTTCAAATAACTTTCTCGGATGATGACATCCTTATCTCTAGCTGAAGTTTGAGCATTTCCAACGGTATTGAGTAAGAATTCTAGAAACTGAACTTGGTCCTCCACCTTAGTGGAAAGCTCTGCCAATTGATCCTTGGAATAGCCCTTTATGGTTTGCCCTTGAACTGCAAACGAAATCCAAAAGAATGTAAGGAGAAGGGCATATCTATTAATCCTGGTCATAAATATACCGAAGTAAGGTCTCTTTGTCGCCCGGGCCTAAGCGCATCAAATTAGAAATCAACCAACCCGTATTGTAACCAGGTCGATTAAACTGGTTTACTTCGAAATACCAGCCTCCAATTTGGAAAAAATGAAATTTTAGGCTGTTGACCGTTTCAAATCGAAGATTGTTTTGCTTCATCTCGAATAAGAAAATGGCCAAATAATCTGGTGAATAGGATGTTGGAGTGAATGATTCAGGATTTTCAGAATCCTGAAAAGCACGCCTCATGTTCATAAATCCTAACTCATGACTCAAGGGATGCAGGAAGTCTTTGGCAGAGCCAACTGGCTTATTGAATAAATCCTTAAAGGGTTCAAAAATCACCTGATCAATCACCCATTCGTAACCCAAGCCTTCAGGCTGAATTTTCATGATAAAGGTGACATTTTCTTTTTTCCCCTTGTAGGAAAAAACCGCATCTACTTCCGCAATCCAGCCTGGCTTATGAAAGACGAGGTACTGAGGAAAGTTGGGAGAGAGAAGGGCTGAAGTAAACTCATTCTTTAATTCTGGACTAATTCCAGAGGTTTGATTATCAAAAAGTATGGAAATAAAGCCCCTTCTTAATTTTTCATCTTGAAATAGGGAATCTTCCGGGTAAAATCGCTTGGTGCCATCGATGGATTCCTCTCCATTGAACCTTCTAAAAAATTGATTCATTTGTTTGGTAGAGGCGGCAAATCTGCCATCATCTTTTATTGTCCCGGGGCTGCCTAAGCCTTGCCCCGAGACAATAGAGATGTGGGTAATCAAAAAAGCAAAAATCAGTACGCTTTTTCTCATGCGGAGGTTTCAGTCACTCGTACATCACCTAGCATAACGTCCCAAAATTCAATGGTACGGCCAGCAATTTGAGTCTGCTTCTTCTCTACGTAAATAGTAATATCCTTTTTGGTAGTGTCCTTGTAATTCATACCTGTTTCAATGGAAGTTCCCTCGAAACGCTGGTATACGGTAATCACACCTACATAGCGACCGTCAGGTTGACGCTCCAAATCAGATACGTACTGAATATCGTACCAGGTAATGTTTACTTTATCGTAGTTCAAGGCCATCAAGCGCTCAAAGTAACGTCTTACCTTGTAGTAAGCGATGTCTTTGGTGTTGATAGAAGAGACTCCCATTTCTGCACCAGCAGCGAAGAGTTCCTCTGCACGATCCATTACACGATTGGCTTCAGAAAACTGAGTTTCTTTGTTTCCAATGATGGCGATGTACTTGGAAAGATCCTTTACTTTTTCCAAAGCAAGAGAGTCAATGGCTTGCTTACGCTTTGGGCTAATGTTGTCCTGAGCCAAGGCAGCTACGGAGGTAGCCAGGAAAAGTCCTAGGAAGAGAATAAATGTATTTTTCATGTGTTCGTTTTTTTCGAGGAGATGTTATTTTCTTCTAAGTTCCAATTCAGTCACTTTACCTCCTGCCAATCGGATATCAGAGATATAGTTCAAATTTTTCTTCGTGTCCTTCAAGTAATCCACGTATTTCTTGATCGTGGTAGGCTCATCGTAATCTTTTACGCCAGCTTCTTCATGAATCACAATTAATACTGGGATTTCTTGGTTTGAAAACATCGCCAAAACTTCCTGAATAGATTGGTTGGCAGCAGTTACATTGCTAGAAGTAGCAATGCTATTGAAATGATTCTCAAGCTTCTCTACTGCAACTTCTTCTGCAGAGCGAGCCACAGGAGCAGGAGCTGGAGCTGGCTTAACTACCTCTTCCTTTACTGCTGGAGCAGGAGCTGGCTCAACAGCCTTCTTTTTACTTTTACATGCGCCCATAGCCAAAAGGACTAGGACTGCCATTAACATGGTTTTCCTTAAGGAAAGAGCGAACATTGAGTGTTTCATCATGGATTAAAGGTTAATTTTTTTCGTTCAAGTATACCTAACACGGTAATTAGATGATGCAAATTAAATAAAACATTGCTCAGATTTTAATTACTTACACAAGTAGTCTATTTTTTTTTTCATTGGAAAGCGCCAAAATAAAGAGGCTGCAAATTCCTAGACAAAAACCTTTGTGATGAAGACGATAGGCAGTAAATTAATTACTTAATTTTGAAGTAGTTAAGTAATTTAAGTAATTGATTTATAGTCTTGCATCTACTAAATCTCGATCCAAAAATCCTTTGACATCGTAGATTACCTGATGCGAATTTTTTTTGAGTGGAAGAGATGCAAACTCATCATGGGATACTGCCAATACAACAGCTGCATAAGCTGAAATATCAGGAACTGCTTTTCCTGTGTGTATTTTTATGCCATACTCCTCCTGAACTTCAGCTGCACTGGCCCAAGGATCGTATACATCTACGGCCATATCAAAAGTCCGCAACTCATGGTAGATGTCAATCACTCGAGTATTTCGGACATCTGGACAATTTTCTTTGAAGGTAAATCCAAGAATTAGCACCTTCGCATCCAGCACTTTGATGTCCTTTCGCATCATCAATTTGATGATTTCAGTAGCGACAAATTTCCCCATGCTGTCATTGACGCGTCGACCTGCCAAAATGATTTCTGGGTGATAGCCTACTTCCTGTGCTTTTTGTGCCAAGTAAAAAGGGTCTACCCCGATGCAATGTCCACCAACTAAGCCTGGCTTAAATTTTAGGAAGTTCCATTTGGTACCAGCAGCATCCAACACCTCTTGGGTATCAATCCCCAACAAATTGAAAATCTTTGCCAACTCATTTACAAAGGCAATGTTGATGTCCCGCTGGGAGTTTTCGATCACCTTAGAAGCTTCGGCTACTTTGATGGAGGATGCCTTGTAGGTGCCAGCGGTAATGATGCTTCGGTAAAGGTCATCCACAAAGTCAGCTACTTCCGGAGTACTGCCTGAGGTAACTTTTACAATCTGTGCTACCGTATGCACCTTATCTCCAGGATTGATTCGCTCTGGTGAATAGCCTGCAAAAAAATCATTGTTGAATTTCAATCCTGAAACTTTTTCCAATACGGGAACGCAATCCTCTTCTGTTACCCCTGGATAAACCGTGGATTCATAGATAACCACATCTCCCTTCTTCAAGTAATGTCCAATGTTTTCGGAAGCCTTCAACATCGGAATGAGTATGGGGCGATTGTGCTTGTCTGTAGGCGTAGGCACGGTCACAATAAATACCGTACAATCACTCAGCACATTCGAATCAAAACTAGGGAACAAGCCTTTCTGACCTGTTTGAGGACTGGAAGCTACCAATACCGAAGAAAGTGCAGCATCCTCCACTTCCAAAGTGGCGTCATGACCAGCTACCAACTCTCCTACCCGCTTTTGGTTGATATCAAAACCAACAACGGGATATTTTTTTGAAAATTCTACCGCGAAAGGAAGGCCTACATAGCCTAGACCTATCACTGCGATTTTTACTTCTTGTATTGGCTTCACTCGCTTTTTAGTTTATTCTAGATAAGCTAGTTAGACTAGCCGAAGATTTTACTCGATACTACTAAATTGGCCCTAACCAATTAAGGGAATTTACTTTCGCGAACTCCAGGCGTTACAAAGTGCTATTGCACAGCTTTTCCAATTCCCTGGAAACGAAAGCCCATCTGTTCCATCTGCTCCCCATTCAAGATGTTCCTCCCATCAAAAAGCGTGGCTGGCTGCTTCATTTGGGAATAGATTTGTTTCCAATCCAAGACCACAAACTCATCCCATTCGGTCAAAATGGCTACTGCAGCTGCATCAACACAGGCTACATAGGCGGAGTCAACCACTTCTACCAATTTTCGATTTTCCTCAGGGGACCGCGTTCCCAGAAAGTCAAGGTCTGAATAAATCTTTTCTTTGGGTACTTTGGGATCGTACACCACCACATGCGCACATTCGTCGAGCAAGTAGTCTGCTACATAAATTGCAGCTGACTCTCGGGTATCGTTGGTATCCTTTTTAAATGCCCATCCTAAAAAGGCGATTTTCTTTCCATTGACGGTATTGTACAGACTTTTGATGATTTGCTTGGCAAATCGTTGGGTTTGGTGATCGTTGATTCGAATCACCTGCTCCCAATAATCGGCAACTTCATGAAGTTGGTAACTTCTGGCAATGTATACCAAATTGAGAATGTCTTTCTTGAAGCAGGATCCACCAAATCCTACGGAGGCTTTCAGAAACTTGGAACCAATACGGGAATCCATTCCAATGGCTTTGGCCACATCGTCTACATCTGCACCAGTCGCTTCGCAGAGTTCTGAGATCGAATTAATAGAAGATACCCGCTGCGCTAAAAACGCATTTGCGGTGAGCTTGCTCAATTCGGAAGACCACAAGTTGGTTGTTAAAATCTTTTCTTCTGGTACCCAGGCAGCATAAATAGACACCAAGGCTTGAATAGCGGCTTTCCCTTCCGGACTTTGATCGCCACCGATCAACACGCGATCAGTATTGAGCAGGTCTTGAACGGCGGTACCCTCCGCCAAAAATTCAGGATTAGAAAGAACTTGAAATGAAATTTGGCTTTGAGAATTATGTAAAATATCCTTTACAGCCTGCGCTGTTCTAACTGGCAAAGTGGACTTCTCAACGACAATCTTAGAAGTGGTAGACACGGTAGCAATCTGACGTGCGCAAAGTTCCACCCACTTTAGATCTGCAGCCATCCCCTTCCCTTCCCCATAAGTTTTGGTGGGGGTATTGACGGAAATAAAGACCATATCTGCCTCCCGAATTCCTTGATCGACATCCTTGGAGAAAAACAGATTTCGGCCTCTAGCTTCAGCCACTACTTCTGCCAAGCCTGGTTCATAAACGGGCAACTGGGTCAAATCATCCTGATTCCAAGCATCTATCCGCGCAGCATTGGCATCGACCACAACCACACGAATGTCTGGACATTTAAGTGCCAAAACAGCCATGGTAGGTCCTCCCACATAACCCGCACCGATGCAACAGATATTTTTAATTTTAACCATCGTATTCAAAACTCATTCATCAAAAAAAAATCAAGTAGAATTCTACTGGCCGATAGGCCAATGAATACATCCTACAAATAACGGAAGGAATTGATGTTTTTTTTAGGGAAACGCAGAATTTGTGTCTACGAAAATGAAAACAAACTGGATAATTCGATTTTTTTTAACTCCAACTCTTTAAATCCAACAGGTTGTTGTTGTCGCAAATTCAAGATTTCTTTTTACCTTTTTCACACTAACAGTGAAACCCATGACCTACCCAAGCCTAATTAGAGGGCTTATTTGGACCTTGAGCATCCTCAGCTTGTGGAGTTGCTCGCAAAATGCTGCTACCCCACCTGAATTACTTGAGGGTGAGCAAATCAGTTATAACTTCCATATTCGCCCCATTCTTTCAGACAAATGCTTTGCATGTCACGGCCCAGATGCGAATAAGCGAGAAGCAGACCTACGATTAGATACTGAAGCAGGGGCGTTTGCGGCACTGAAAGACAGTCCTGGAAAATTTGCCCTAGTCAAAGGCAAACCGCTCAACTCAGAAGTGTATCACCGCATCACCAGCTCTGATCCAGGGTTGATCATGCCTCCACCTGAATCAAACCTAAGCCTGACAGAATCCGAAGTTCAGCTCATCACAAAATGGATCGAACAAGGAGCTAACTATGAACCCCATTGGGCGTTTACTCGGGTAGAAAAGCCAAAAGTGCCTTCCACTGATTGGGGAACGAATGAAATTGACCGATTTGTAGAAGCAAAAATGAAAACCAAAGGACTGGAACCTAACCCGGAAGCCAGTTCCTACGAACTCATCAAGCGTGCAAGTTTGGACCTTACCGGCCTCCCTCCTTCCCTGGAAATTCTTGAGAAATATGCCGGCTTTAAAGGGGCAAACACCTACGATAAATTACTAGATCAATTGCTCAGTAGTCCCGCTTATGGGGAAAAAATGGCAATTCTCTGGCTTGACATCTCTCGCTACTCCGACAGCTACGGCTACCAAGATGATAACATTCGAAGCCAATGGCCCTACCGAGACTGGGTGATTCATGCCTTCAATAAAAATCTGCGCTACGATCAATTTTTGACTTGGCAGCTTGCAGGAGACCTCCTCCCCAATCCAACCAAGGAGCAACTTTTGGCGACCGCCTTCAATAGAAACCATAAATACACCGAGGAAGGGGGTATCATTGAAGAAGAATACCGAGTAGAATACGTACTCGACAAAACGAATACCTTCAGCAAGGGAATTCTTGGCATCACCATGGAATGTGCGCAGTGCCATGACCATAAGTATGATCCTGTATCCCAAAAAGAATACTACCAACTCTATGCTTTTTTCAATAACTCTCAAGAAAAGGGCTTTGAAGGTGATGTGAGTGTTTCCAAACCTGCCAAGACCCCAATCCTCTGGGTGGAACAAAAAGATTTGGATGGCATTCTCAGCTTTATCAATCATCAGGACACCAGCAAGTTGAGCGTATCAGTCATGGGTGAGTTGGAAGAAAAGCGAACTACCTACATCCTGAATCGAGGCGCTTACGATGCACCTACAACCCCTGTTGAGGCAGCTACGCCCACTTCTATCCTTTCGTTTTCTAATTCCTTTGAAAAAAATCGCCTTGGTTTAGCCAAATGGACTACAAATCGAGACAATCCGCTGACGTCTCGAGTTTTTGTCAACCTCGTCTGGCAAGAAATTTTTGGTAGAGGAATTGTCAAATCCGCCGGGGACTTTGGCATGCAAGGTGACCTTCCAACGCATCCAGAACTCTTGAATTGGTTGGCGGCTGACTTCATGGAAAAAGGATGGGACATGAAAGCATTGTTGAAAAAAATCCTGCTTTCATCCACCTACCGACAATCGGCTAGCATTTCATCTAGCCACTTGGAAATTGATCCGGACAACATCTACTTGGCTCGAGCGCCTCGCCTGCGACTACCTGCAGAGAATATTCAGGACCTAGTTCTTGCCTCTAGCGGGCTTTTGGTAGGGGAAATTGGAGGACCCAGCGTCAAACCGTACCAGCCCTCCGGGCTTTGGGAAGCGGCCACCTCAGGTCGTGGGGTTCTGGCCAACTATCAACAGGATACAGGAAATAAATTATACCGAAGGGGGATTTACAACTTTATCAAACTGACCGTCCCTCCACCAAAGGCGATCATCTTCGACTCGAGCAACCGGGATCGCTGTGAAGTATCTAGAAATAGAACCAACACCCCACTGCAAGCTCTTGCCATGATGAATGATCCCATGGTCCTAGAGGCTTCTCGAGTCTTAGCTACTAAGCTTTCAGAGAAATATCCCAACTCCGATCAAGCCATTACCGAAGCCTTCAAACGAATTGTGTGCAGAGAATTGAAATCGGAAGAAAATGAATTGCTCCAAAATTACTACAACGCGGAGCTCAAACACTTTCAATCAAATCCAAAAGATGCTGCCGCAATCTTAGATGTGGGCGAATACCCTATTCACCCCCGTGCCATTACCCCTCAAAATGCAGCACTCATGCAGGTTATTGTGAGTTTGTACAATTTGGAAGAAACCATTACCAAAAGTTGATATGGAAAAAGAATTTTTAGAACAAGGACTCAACCACAACAGAAGGAAATTCCTTTCTCGCTTGAGTTTGGGCGTTGGCAGCGTAGCCTTGGGATCTTTATTGATTCCAGATCTCTTTTCTGGTAAAAAGGAAGCCGAAGAATCCTTGATGCGTGCCTTGCCGCACTTCGCTCCCAAGGCGAAGCGGATCATCTACTTATTTCAAAATGGTGCCCCTTCCCAGTTGGAGACCTTCGATTACAAACCACAGCTCATCAAAAATTTTGGGCAAGAGCTTCCGGAATCCATTCGCATGGGGCAGCGGCTAACCGGGATGACAGCGGGTCAAAGTTCCTTCCCGTTGGTTGGTTCCTATTTTGAATTTAACCAATATGGACAGAGTCGAGCCTGGATTTCTTCGCTTTTCCCGCACCTGTCCGCGGTTGTCGATGACTTATGCATTGTCAAGTCCATGCATACCGAAGCGATCAACCATGATCCAGCATTGACCTTTTTCCAGACTGGAGCACAGGTGGGTAATAGACCTAGCATGGGTTCTTGGTTGAGCTATGGGCTTGGCAGCGAAAATGAAAACCTACCCGCCTTCTGTGTGCTACTCAGCCGGGGCAAAGGAAATGGGCAAGGAGTCTATTCTAAATTATGGTCCAGCGGCTTCTTGGATGCGCGACACCAAGGGGTTCAATTTTCAAATTCCGAAGATCCTGTACTCTACCTTTCCGATGCCGAAGGCGTGAGCAAGGATCAACGAAGAAAAATGCTTGATCAATTGGCTGCCATGAATGACATAAGCTACCAGGAATTTAATGACCCACAAATCACGACGAAGGTACAGCAATACGAAATGGCCTTCCGCATGCAAACGGCCGTACCCGAAATCACGGATGTAAGCAAGGAGCCAGATGCAGTGGTCAAATTGTATGGTCCGGATTGCTTGGTACCCGGTACTTATGCAGCAAACTGCCTGTTGGCACGGAAACTCTCGGAAAATGGAGTACGCTTTGTGCAACTCTACCACCAGGGATGGGACACGCATGACAACCTGCCCAACCAGATGATAGGTCAGGCCAAAGATGTCGATCAAGCTTCTGCAGCCCTCATTACAGACTTAAAGCAGCGCGGACTGCTCGACGAAACCTTGGTAATTTGGGGAGGAGAATTTGGTAGAACCAACTACTGCCAAGGAAAAATTGCCCCCGAGAACTATGGTCGAGATCACCACCCACGTGCCTTCTCCATCTTTATGGCAGGCGGAGGCGTCAAATCAGGCATGGTTTACGGGGAAACCGATGATTTTGGATACAATATCCAAGAAAATCCAGTTCACGTGCATGACTTCCAAGCCACCGTCATGCACTTGATGGGGATTGACCATGAAAAACTAATTTACAAACACCTGGGGAGAAGGTACCGACTTACAGATGTGCATGGAAAAGTGGTGAATGATTTAATTGCTTAAACCCCCACTTCGTGAATTCTACGACGCTCAAAAATTTACTTGAAAACCTCCTCATTTTTTGGTGTGGGTTAACGGCTATTTTGCTTGTTGGAGGGGAAAATATTCAACTACCCACTTGGCTTCAAGTAGTAGGAAGGTTGCATCCTCTAGTCCTCCATTTCCCCATCGTCCTGCTCCTTTTGGCAGCAGCCTTACTTTGGATTCGTGATGAAAATCGAATTCGGTACTTCAGTTGGCTGCTTCTGCTTGGAGCCAATTTGGCTGGAGTTACGGTAGTTGCAGGACTTTTCTTGGCCACTGAGGATTACAGCAGCGATTCGCTTAACTGGCACAAGTGGACAGCTATCTGTAGCCTAGGAGTGGCTGTAGGCTTGTATTTTCTTAAAGAGCAAACCTTACCCGTTCTGCGCTCCCTATCCATCAGTCTGGGTCTGATCCTTGTCCTAACGGGCCATTTCGGAGCCGAATTGACACATGGATCGGATTTCTTACTCGCCCCATTTAAGCAACCTATTGACAATACACTCACCTTAGAGAAGGCAGAGGTATTTAATGATTTGGTCAAACCCATTTTGGAGGCGAAATGTGTAGCCTGCCATAACGCAAACAAGGTAAAGGGAGAACTTCGGCTGGACCAACTTACTGGTATCCAAAAAGGTGGAAAGTCAGGAGCGCTCTTTGTAGCAGGCAATCCAGAACTCTCCCTAATGATCCAGCGTATCCATCTTCCCCTAGAGGATGAAGATCACATGCCCCCTAAGGATAAATTACAGCTTACAGATGAGGAATTAGAAATCCTTCGTCTTTGGGTGATTTCAGGAGCACGATTTGATCAAAAAGTAGCTGAGCTCCCAAAAGAAGAAGCTTTTTTCCAGTTGGTGGCCAATCGGTTTTCTACCGAGAAAAATTATGACTTCCCCGCGGCTGATCCAGATGAAATTGCCTCACTCACTACCTTCTTTAGAAAGGTAAATCCGCTTTACCCCGATTCCCCAGCTCTTGAAGTGGCCTATTTTGGAGCTTCTGCCTTTGATCCCAAATCGCTGACAGAATTGAGTTCCATCCAGAATCAGGTGGTCAAGTTGACTTTAAATCGTATGCCTCTTCAAGAAGCGGATCTAAGCATATTAGCTGATTTTCAGAACCTTGAATCTCTTCACCTCAACTTTAGTGATGTGCCTGGACAGCAACTGGAGTATTTAGTCAAGTTACCAAAACTTCAGACACTGGCGCTATCCGGAAACCCATTGGATGAAACAGGAATCAAGGCCTTGGAAAAGATGAGTCAATTGAAGAAGCTTTACCTTTGGCAAACGGGACTAGATGAGGGCAAAAAAAATAAGTTAAGCAAGGCCCTTTCTTCCACAACAATTGACTTTGGCTATCTAGACAAGGGCATCATTTACCCACTCAATCCTCCAAAGATCAAGATTGATAAAACCATCTTTGAAGGACAAACGGAAGTTATTTTATCGCATCCAATCAGTTCCACTGAAATTCGCTACACGCTAGACGGTAGCCTCCCGGATAGCATCAGTAGTCCTATTTACAAAAATCCAATTCAGCTGACCGCCTCTACCTCACTCAGAGCAAGGGCATTTGCCTCGGGCTGGATAGGAAGTAGTGATACCAAAGAGTTATTAATCAAAAAAGGAACGACACCAAGCAGTTACAGTTTGGCAACCCCACCCAATTCAAAATATGTAGCCAAAGGGGCTAGCAGCTTATTTGATGGAGTCAAGGCAAAGGCCAATCATACTACAGGAGATTGGCTAGGATTTACAGATTCGCCTTTGGATATCACCCTTTCAGTGGGTACCACCCAACCCAAAAAGGTGGAGTTAAGCCTTCTTTTGCATGAAGGTGCTTACATCTTCCCTCCCCAATCAGTTGAAGTTTGGCTTGGATACAAAGGGAAATGGAGCAAGGTCAACGTGGCTCCCCAACCCATCCCTACACAAATCCAAGATCCTCGATTTGGCTTGGTGGCAATCCCCTTGGCTACTTCTCCGTTTGATCAAATTCGCTTGAAGGTAAACCCCATCGCCAAATTGCCTTCCTGGCATCCTGGAGCAGGATCCAAAGGCTGGGTGTTTGTGGATGAGATCCTGCTTCATTAATTCAATCTCACGTATCATGGTTGCCTTAGCCTACAAGAAATACCAACAGCTGCTGACGGAAAAAATGAAGCTTGCTTTCCAGCAAGAGGAAGAGATTACAAAAGCAGCCTCCATTCTCTCCCATAGTCTTTCAAGTAAGGGATGGATCTATGCGTGTGGAACTGGGCATTCCCATCTACTGGCAGAAGAGATTTTTTACCGAGCGGGTGGATTTGCACGCGTGCGCCCACTATTGCTACCCCAACTCATGTTGCATGAAAGTGCTACAGGAAGTACCGATGAGGAACGAAAAGAGGGCTATGCTCCGATCCTTTTTCAAGAGTATGCGATCACCAAAAATGACGTACTGCTCATCTCTTCCAACTCTGGTAGAAATGCAGTTCCTATTGAATTGGCTAGTTATGCCCGTGAGCAAGGCGCTAAAGTGATTGTGATTACCAACCTTGCCCACAGCAAATCGGTCACCTCTCGACATGCCTCAGGACTCAAATTGTATCAATTGGGAGATGTGGTCTTGGATAATTTTGGAGAAATTGGGGATGCAGCGCTTACACTTGAAGGCTTAGATACTCCCGTAGGACCTACCTCCACTGCCATCGGTACTGCCCTACTCCAAGCAATCTGTGTCGAAGCCACGGCACAACTCCTGGCTCAAGGAATCACTCCAGAAGTTTTTGCCAGTTCCAACTCGGATCAAGGAGCATCACACAACGAAGCCCTGCTAGAAGCCTACAAGCCCTTGGTCAAGATGCTTTAATGGATACCGGAACTCAAACCACTTTTTCCGGAGGGCATAAATACCTTGAATCGAGGCGTATAGCCTGACCGAATGTAAATGGGCTCCCGGTAAATCGGTGAATCCACGGTGGGCTCCTCACCAGAGTCCGTGTAGCGAATCAGCAT
>JAXISU010000017.1:0-12514 GCA_034680425.1 Cyclobacterium sp. | reverse complement strand
GTGATGCTCGAAGAAGGGGCCTATTTTGACGGGAAAAAAGTGACCTACTACAATGGTCGTCAAAAATCCATTCTCGCCATTCCGCGAAAAAGCGACTATCTAGGTTACTGAGACCGGTTCCGGTTTTCCGTCACTTTTGATGAAAAGCAAAATGACCAAACCGAGACTCGCCACCCCAGCAGAAAAAAGAAAAGCTATTTGAAAATTAGCCGATTCGTTGCCATATAGCCATCCCGATACAAGTGCGCCCAGACCAATTCCTAATTCTAGGAAAATGTACATGGTCGCCAACGCCCTTCCCCTAAATTGATCCAAGGATCGATCCACCACCCATGCGGTAGTAGTGGGGCTATACATGCCTACTGCAGCACCGAAGAGCACCGCTGCACCTAGTAGCATCACTTTGCTGGATGCAAAGGCCACAGCAATCATTGCCAGGACCATGACGGCAGATGCCACCCGCATCACGCGCACGCGACCGATTCGGTCGGAGGTTCTACCTGCAATCAGACGGATGCCCAATGAGGACAAGGTAAACACCGCAAAGAAAAGCCCCTTGTTTTGGATGCCCAGGTGACTGGAAAGGTCCGGTACCAAGGTCAGCACTACCCCAAAGGAAAAGACGGAGAGAAAAAGGATGGTAGAAGGGAGCAACACTCGCTTTTCTAGGATTTCGTTTTTGTCCAATTTGAATAATTGCCATCGAAGGGGTTCTTTTTCCCGGAGGGTTTCCTTCAAACGAAACAAGATCAAGATGGAAAATATAGCCGTGAAGGCTGCTGAATAAAACAATACTTCAATGGGCCAAATACTGGCAATCCAGCCACCCAAAGCAGGTCCAGCGGCCATTCCCAAGGAACCAAATAGGGATTGAATCCCGAGTGCTTCCCCTCGCTGCGCAAAAGGAACCGTATCCGCCACATAGGCGGAAGTACCCGTAGGGGTAAATCCTGCTGAGAATCCATGGGCAAATCGGAGAAATAAAAAACCACTCACAAATTGGAGCAGGGGATAACTTAATCCCACGACAAAGCAGACAGCCGCTCCAAAAATCATCACGGGTATTCGGCCGATCTTGTCTGCCAGCTTTCCACTAAAGGGGCGAGACAATCCTGCCGATAGCGTAAATAGCGCAATGATCCAACCTTTGTAGGATTCCCCTCCCAAGGAAGTCAGGTAGGAGGGAAGCTCTGGTATGATCATGTTGAAGCTTGAAAAAAATAAGAAGCTACTCAGGCAGAGTAGAAAAAAATCTAACGTAAAAAAGGAGGGAAGTAGCCTCATAAATGGAATTGTACTAAAAAGGCCGAAGAAGAAATCCTCGGCCTAATTACTTAATCTTTGTTTGCATTTTCCTCACTTTGAGCGAGAAGGAATGCCTTCATAAACTCATTGAGGCCACCATCTAGCACGCCTTGTGCATCGGAGGTTTCATGACTAGTTCGGTTGTCCTTCACCAACTTGTAAGGGTGCAACACATAGTTTCGGATTTGTGATCCAAAATCTACGCGCAGTTTGGAAGATTCAATTTTAGCGATTTCCGCATTTCTCTTTTCCAATTCCAGTTGGTACAACCTGGATTTCAGCATTTGCATGGCCAATTCCCGGTTGGCAAGCTGTGAGCGCTCCACCTGGCATACCACCACGATCCCTGTAGGCTTGTGTGTCAATTGTACCTTGGTTTCCACCTTGTTTACGTTCTGTCCACCGGCACCTCCAGATCTAGAAGTATGTAATTCCACGTCTCCAGGATTGATGTCGATTTCGATCGAATCGTCTACCTCTGGGTAGGCATAGACGGATGCAAAGGAAGTATGTCTTCGTCCTCCAGAGTCAAAAGGAGAAATCCGCACGAGTCGGTGTACACCTGTTTCTGACTTTAGAAATCCGTAAGCCAATGGGCCTTCAAATAGGAGGGTGGCGGATTTGATACCAGCAACTTCTCCAGGCTGCATGTCCATTTCACGAACTTTGTAGCCATTTTTTTCTCCCCACATGATGTACATACGCATGAGGATGGATGCCCAATCGTTACTTTCTGTCCCGCCAGCACCTGGGTTGATTTCAAGAACTGCATTGAGTTGATCTTCCTCTGCAGAGAGCATGTTCTTGAGTTCCAACTCTTCTACAGCATCCTTGCTGAGGAGGTAGTCTTTTTTGAGCTCTTCTTCGGTAACTTCTCCTGCAGTGAAAAATTCATACAGCACTTCCAAATCCTGAATTTTGGTATCCAGGCTTTCAAAAGCAGTGGTCCAGCCTTTTCTGGCTTGGATTTGTTTCATTGTTTTTTCCGCTTCGTCTGGGTTGTTCCAGAAGTCAGCTTGGGCCGATACGGCCTCTAGGTCTTGGATTTCTACTTTCTTACGATCGTAGTCAAAGATACCTCCTCAAAGCCGATGTGCGGGCTTTCAAGTCTTTCAGTTGGTCTGAAGTCATCTGTCTTAGTTAAAAATCTGAGGCAAAAATCGGAATAAAATCTGGTTTTACCAGTAGCTCCGCTTATTCAATTTCAAGGAGTACCAGTTGCAGCTTGTTTTTGTCTGAGAGCGTAAAGGTTTTGTAGCGCAGCGGAAGCAATCCAAACCCCGTACCTAGAAGGATGGCTGAAGTCTTGATCAATCCAGGACTGAATTGCAGTTTACGTTGTTGATAAAGGCTATTTATCCCTTCCAAAGCGATCGCCATGGTTCCTGCACCCAAGGAAAGGCTGGTCAAATTGTTAAGCGTACGATTTCGAGGATCCTTTCTTCGAATGTCGATTTCGAGGATGTCTGAAGGATTCAGGATATTCTCCGTAAGGTAGAGGTATTCCGTATCCAAGTTGACAATTCTGTCGGTGACGAAGTAGCCGATCTTTTTGCTTTTGTAGGTGATGTCTTCGCCAGGGTAAAATCGAATTTGACTCTTTTGATTGGTTCCTCGTTTGAGTAGCAGAAATTTCTTGGGTTGTTCCTGAGCAAGTAAGGATGTTGCCATCAAACCAAAAAGCAGGAGGGTAAGCAGTACCGCTACTAGTTGCTTTGTGATTGAGGCTGTCTTGTTCATCGATTTGTCTATCAGATAGTTATCATCCACTGATGCGGATCCTGAATTTCTCCATATTTGATACCATCCAAGGTATTGAGCACACGTTTTGAAAAAGCGTCAGAACTTGGCTCTGGAAGGATAAAGTCTTTTCCTTGACTATGAATTTTTGAAATAAAAGCAATGGTAGCTGCTGTTCCCACACCAAAAACTTCTTCAACAGTACCTGCCTCCAAGGCTTCTTCCAGTTCCGAAACAGTTAGAAAACGTTCCTCTACGACTTGGCCCCAATCTTTTGCCAATTGGAGGACAGAGTCGCGCGTAATTCCCTTCAAGATGGTGCCTCCATGAGTAGGAGCAGTGATGAGAGTGCCCTTGATTTTGAACATGACGTTCATGGTTCCACTCTCTTCGATTTGACTGTGGGTTTTGCCATCTGTCCAAAGCAACTGATCGTATCCCTCTTTTTGTGCTAGAAGAGCTGGAAAAAGGGACGCGGCATAGTTGCCAGCGGCCTTAGCTTCCCCAGTGCCCCCTTGACAGGCGCGGGTGTAAGTCGTTTCTACTTTTACGGATACAGGCTTGGAATAATAGGCCCCAACTGGGCTTGTAAAGATCATGAATCGGTAGGTGTCGGATGGTTTGACACCTAGGTAATTGTCCATAGCAAACATAAATGGACGTATGTAGAGGCTGGATCCTTTTCCCTGTGGTACCCAATCCCGATCCAGGCTAAGGAGCTGCTTGAGCGCCTCTAGAAAAACGTTTTCAGGCAAAGTAGGCATGCACATCCGTTTGGCGGATTCGTTTAAGCGCTTGGCATTTGCTTCGGCACGGAATACCAATACTTCCCCTTTTTCATTTTTATAGGCCTTCATTCCCTCAAAAATGGCTTGCCCATAATGAAGGGTAGCATTTCCCGGGTAAATCTCCATGGGTCCATAAGGAACGATTCGAAAATCACCCCAAGCTCCATTTTGATAGTCTGCCACAAACATGTGGTCAGAAACAGATTTTCCAAAAACCAGAGAAGAAAAGTCAGTTTCTGAAAGTTTGGAGTGGGTGGTTTTGGTTACCGGGATCGAAATGTTGCTCATGAGGGTGGATGGTTTACTAAGGCAATAGGTATTTTTCTTGCGTGGCTTTTAATTTACCAACGTGGTTTCCAAGTTACTTCTTCTACTTCTAGTTCTTGGGCCATTTTTCGACCCAATACGAAGAGGAAGTCAGAAAGTCGGTTGAGGTATTGACTGACTAGCTCAGATACTTTTTCCAGGGAGGCAAGTTCCACGACGATCCGTTCGGAGCGTCTGCAGACTGTTCGTGCTAGATGGCAAAAAGAAACGGCCGTATGTCCTCCTGGTAGAATGAAGGCAGTGAGCATGGGGAGTTCAGCATCCATGGCATCCATTTCTTTTTCCAATAGTTCCACATCTTCCGGAAGGAGGTCAGGTTTTTTCACCTTGTCTTTACCAGGAACAGTGGCCAAGTCCGCACCGATGGTGAATAGCCGATCTTGGATGGTTTTGAGCAGCTCTGCTCTTTTTTTATTTACCTCCTGATCACGAAGCAATCCTAAATAGGAATTTAGTTCGTCCAAGGTACCGTAGGCATCAATGCGTAGATCTGACTTCGGTACCCGTACTCCGCCTAACAAGGAGGTGATTCCTTGATCCCCTGTTTTGGTATAGATTTTCATATCAACGGTAAATCTGTATGCTGTAAACGAAAAACGGCCCTTTTTAAAGGAATTAGGCAGTTACTAAACCTCTCGTAGGATTTGGATTTACTTTGTCGGACTCCACCAAACCATCTCGAAGGCGGACGATGCGGTGTGCATAATGGGCAATGTCGTCCTCGTGCGTAACCATGATGATTGTATTTCCTTTGGCGTGAAGCTCATGGAAAAGCTCCATGATTCCGTAGGAGGTTTTGGAATCTAGGTTACCGGTAGGCTCATCCGCCAAAATGATGCTTGGGTTATTTACCAAGGCTCTTGCAATGGCCACACGCTGACGCTGACCACCAGAAAGCTCGTTAGGACGGTGGGTGGTTCGATCACCCAATCCTACGTTATCCAAGGCTTTGAATGCAATCTCATCACGATCTGACTTGGAATAGCCAGCATACACAAGAGGTAGGGCTACGTTATCTAGGCAGGTGGCTCGAGGCAAAAGGTTGAATGTTTGGAAGACGAAGCCAATTTCTTTGTTCCGAATGTCAGCCAACTCGTTTTCACTCATATCGCTAACATCTTTTCCTGCAAGCACATAGCTGCCAGAGGTTGGAGAGTCTAAACACCCGATGATGTTCATCAAGGTGGACTTTCCTGATCCTGAAGGACCCATGAAAGCGACGTATTCTCCCTTGTTTACGCTAATGCTAACCGATTTCAATGCCTGAATAATTTCAGAACCCATTTTGTAGGTTTTATTGATTTCGTGCGTTTCAATGACTTTGCTCATGGTGTAAATTGTTTACTTGTTGGTTTAGCAATACGGAAAGGTACTCATTTGGATTAAAAATACATGAAATCTCTCAATACATCTCCCCCAAAACTGCTTCAATTTCTTCTTCACTCATCCAGGTCTTCATTTCTTCTACCGCTTCAGATGCGTAACGATCTAAGCCAAGCGCTCGAGCTGCCTGTACCTTTTTGGCCCAGATGAGCGGGTCCTTGGTGAATTCACTCGCAGATTGAAGGAGTTCATAGGCTTGTAATTTATCCTTAGTTTGCAAGGCCGCGCTCCAAATCAAAGGGCTGAAGTAAGGATTAGCAGTGAGTTCATCGGAGGAGCCAATAAACCGAGAAAAGGCTCTCAGCGAATTTGGATTAGACCAGTCGGGCTGGGCTAGAAAGGTAGCTAAGTACGCCTCACCCTCGACTTTTCCTTTTAAGAAATCCCCAAGCTCCTGAAGTTGCTGGGTGGTTAGTCCATGTGCCTTATGGCTCAGTAGCTTCAAGGCAACTTCCAATTTGAATTCAGCCGCAGGAATATTTTTCCATTCGGAAAATAGCTTTTGGGAATGAGACTGGTTGAATGTTCCCAAGAATGCAAGCTCAGGTTGGGTAGGATTACGTTGTACATCTTCACCAATTCCTGATACTTGCCAAGTTCGAATTGCTTCATGAATGGGTAACGGAGCCTGAAACCCTTTTTCAGCAGAAAATGCAAAATCCTTGGCAGCCTTCTCAAAATCAAGCTGCTGCGCGAGAATTAGCCCGGACAAGTTGAGGTAGTAGGCCGCATCTCCTGGGTTTCGAAAGGCGAGGCCATTCAAATTTTTGACTGCCTCGTTGATTCTACCTGCTCCCAAGCTTCTCAAAATGGCTGTTTCTTGCACTTGCATGGAATATTCCAAAAAATCCTCCCTTTTGGCTAGAGAATCCAAAAAGGAGAGGTCAGATGTTGGGTCATTTAGATTTTGGGTAGCTAGCAAATTCCGGTATCCTGCCTGAATTAGTAAGGGAGATCGTTCATTTTCAAGCTTGCTTTTCAAGGTTGCCAAGGTTTCAGCGTCTACCTCTAGTCCATTTTTGCGAGCTGCCGCCACCCAATTGATGCTTACAATTAGGTCTTCTTGATGGCTTGGTGGATCCACCTTTTTTCCCAGCTTCACCTGCAAGGCCAGCCAATTTGCGGCAGCTATCGGACTGTTCTTGGGTAATTCCGCAAAAAGTGCCAAGGCCTCCTTCTCTTTTTTGAGAAGCACGTATAGCAAGGCTAGGTTTTGGCTAAGATAGGGATTGGCTGGAAAGAATTTCAAGCCGTTTTCCAAGTAAAATACTGCCTCCAAGGGTTTGTTTTCCCGCTGAAGTCGTTCCGAAAGCAGTAGGATATTATCTACCTGCGGGGCTAGATCGAAG
This sequence comes from Cyclobacterium sp., assembly GCA_034680425.1. Lineage (GTDB taxonomy): Bacteria > Bacteroidota > Bacteroidia > Cytophagales > Cyclobacteriaceae > Algoriphagus. Next base: position 5,622 of record JAXISU010000017.1, on the reverse strand, counting down.
CTCTCCTCCAAATGCTCTTTGGCCAAACTCGGCTGGTTCAATTCAAATAGCAGTTGTACTGTTAGATTCTTCGCTTTGGGATTGTATCGATAGCGATCCCAGCTATTTTCGTAGAGGATGCTCGCTTCAAGCTTTTGATTCGTCTGGTAGTAGTAATCGGCTACTATATTGTTGGTTAAGGAACTTGCTTGAAAGGCAATGCTGGCTTCCAGGTAGGTGGTAATCACCAAAAGTGCAATAGTGCCACCGATTCGGAGGTGGTAGTAAGGAAGCACATAAGGCTTATAGATCACCGGGTGCACCGGCTTTCCTTGATTCATTAGCGGGAAAAAGTTGATCGCTACATAGATGAAAAAGAAAAGTGAAAACCCAAGTTGTGAATAAAGGATCAGGTGCTTGATCAATTCCTCACCTGCTTGGTTATGTGATAGGGCAAGCTTCCAAATCGTCCACAACGTGCTAGTCAAACCGAGTAGGTAAAGGGTTTGAATGATTTTTGGAGAACTTGCTAAATTATCCTGTTGTGCCAATTTTTCTTGAGTAGAATACCATCCAAATACCCCCAATGGGAAGATCAGGTAAAGGATAGAGAAACCAGCAAAAGGTAGGCTAACCTCGCCTTTTAGGTTGAGTAGCAAAAAGAGAAGTATCCCGATGTAGAGCAGGCCAACTCCTAAAAATTGTAGTGTTGTTTTGGAGTTAACGCCAGCATTTGCTTTAGAAATTAGAACCAAGAGTCCAGAAAGGATTCCATGTCCCTGCCAGAAAATCCAGGCGATACTCAGTCCCAATCCAATGATTAAGCTTTGTTCGGCAAGGTAGAGATCTGCCTGGACGATTGGACTTAGGTAAATGAGAAGGGCAACGGTACCTCCTGTTGTGAGGGCAAGTGCAGCCCAACGGATCCAGTATGAAAAATGAGTTCCCCAAACATGAAAGTAAATGGTAGGGAGCAAAGTAGCAGTTAAAAGAAGTAAGAGCGGAAGGTTGGAACTTGCACCTCCTATGTTTAGGCCATTTAAGTTGGCCAAGGTCAAAATCAGAATCCAGCCCATGCCAGCTCCTAAAAACGGAAATTTTTTAAATTGGCTCAGTGCAGCTAGTACAGAAACCGAGAGCAGTAAAATAAAGCCCCCAAAAATGTAATTTTCCAAAGTACTCATTGGGTAGGCGACTACCTGGTAATTTTGAAACACCAGAAAGTTATCTACCTGAATAGGAATATGGAATGAGCCGATGTCTAGGTTAGAGAAAGGAACGGCAACCCGATCCAAAAAAGCGCCTACTTGGAGGTTTGGGTTGGAAATTGAACTGCTAAAAAAAGTAAAGCAGGTCAGGATCGCTCCAGCTCCTAAGAAAAGATAGGTGAGTAGATTGGTAAAAAAGTTTGATTTGGATTGAATGGGCATATTATTCCATTACTTTGGGTACAATAAAGAACCCGTTTTCTTGCTTAGGGGCATTTTTTAAGGCCTGCTCCTGAGTAAGACCTCCGCCTACTTCATCGGCTCGAAAAGCATTGATTTCTGCTGACATATTGGTCAGAGGCAGAACATCTTCGGTATCTACTTCCTGCAGTTGCTCTACCCATTCCAAAACTTGCGAAAGGTCTTTACTCATTTTTTCAGCAGCCTGAGCATCAAAATTAAGTCGAGCTAAATGGGCGATTTTCTGTAGCGTGGCTTGATCAAATTTCATGAGTCTGGAAGTTAGATGAGGCGCTAGAGCTATGGTTGGGAATTCGCTCAGGGCTTGAGATGGGATTATCATGTAACAATTGCTGCTGGATCACTTCAAAACAACGTTGCTTGAGCGCTTCATCGGTTGGGTAATCGGCAGGATTAAGCGCTTGATGCAAGACCATTTTTGCAGGAATACGCTTTAAGACCAATTCTTTTTGGTCCGCCAAAATTACATGATTGTAGGATAAGGTGACAGGAATGATGGGGATTTGTTTCTCTAGGGCTAATCGAAAAGCTCCATTTTTAAAGGGAACCAGATTGGGTGGGTCTTGGGTATAGATTCCCCCTTCGGGAAAAAGGACCATGCTGCTGCCTCGATCCAAAGCCAATCCAGCCCTTCGCATGGTTTCAGCCCTGCTTTTTACTCGGCTGCGGTCCACAGCAATGTGTAGGTTTTTGAAATAGTACCCAAAAAAAGGAGCTTTTCGAATAGATGCTTTGCCCACAAAAACGGCATCTCCTGGTACAAATCCCATCATGGCCACATCGAGGTAGCTGAAATGATTGGCCAAGAAAATATAGGGTTTTCCTTTTTCAAGTTTAGCCTCAATTTCTACTTTGACTGGAAGAAAGATGATTGAAAATAGGGTTTTTGCCCAATATTGATTGATTTTTCTCCCGTACTTATTCCATTGGGGTACCCAGATGCATACAAGGAATGCTGGGAACAAAACTGCAAAAGTCAACGCAAAAGCGACGGCTGCATAATAGGTATAGAATCGGTTCATCCACTTAGTCATGGTTGATCATAGCATTTGCGACTTGGGTGAAATACTGAAGGAGCTCTTCTCTAACTTCCTGTTCTAAGGGAACTTTATCTAGCGCATGGAGCATGGCATTCATCCAATGGGTTCTCATTTTGGAATCGATTTTCCATTGCAGGTGCCGCATCCGTAGCCTAGGGTGTCCGCGTTCTTCGGAATAGGTTTGGGGACCGCCAAGTACTTGTGCCAAAAATAAGTAAATGCGCCGCTCGGCTCCTTCCAAATCTTCAGGATATAGGCTTCTCAGTTCAGGAATCTTATTGACTTCCAAGTAGAAGTTTTTCGTAAGTTCCTGAAGGGATTCTTCGCCGATTTGGGTGTATAGCAATCCTAAAGAATTCATCCGTTAAAATTAACCAATTTTGACCTTAGCCCTCCCATTTTTTCACGCGTAGGGAGGTTCCTTCTGTAGAAATCACTTCAATCGCTTCCCCCTGTTCTAAAAAATCCCCCCTAGAATAGGCATCGAAGATTTCACCATCCAATTCTATTTTGCCACTAGGTCGAAGTCTAGAATGAACGGTTCCAATTCTCCCCACTAGATTTTCAGAGTAAACACTTGCTGTGAAGCCTTGCGCACGATCTTGGGTGGTGGTGAGGGCTAAATGTTTGAAAGCTCCCCATTCATTCACTTTTGGGGTGAGCCAAAAAACCAAGCCAACGGCGGCCAAAGTAGCCAATATCACGGTCAGCAAGGCTTCAAGAAGTTGAGTAGAGGATACCCATTCAAAATCGAATGCTTCGTTGGGAAGCATACCGAGCACAAGACCGCCTAAGGTGAGCACAATGCCAGCCACGCCAAACACACCGAATCCTGGAATCACAAAAAATTCTATGGCGAGCAGAATGATGCCGATGACAAAGGCTAAAATCTCCCAATTTTCAGCCAATCCATTGAGGTAGTAGGGAATAAAATACAGAAGGGCTGCACTGATAGCCAGGGCAAGGGGAAAACCAATCCCTGGGGTTTGCAATTCAAAGTAAATCCCTCCAATGATGAGCAAGATCAAAATTCCACTCACGGCTGGGTTCAAGAAAAATGAAATGATGGTATCTACAGTTTTCTCTTCGTAGGCTATCACTTGTGCGGACTGTAAATTTTGAGCTTCCAAAATTGCTTTTTGGGAAGCATATTCCCCCTCACAAAATCCATTTTGAATGGCTTCAGATACCGAAAAGGTAATCACTGATTGGGCATCCGATATTCCCGGTACCACCAATTTCTCATCCACCATGGCCTCTGCAATTTGCGGATTGCGGCCCGTAGCTTCTGCTGTACTGCGCATCATCGAACGCATGTAGGACTGGTACTTGTCTGGTGCGGCAGCTCCATCTGTCCCATTCACTACCGTGGCGGCTCCGATACTCGCTCCAGGTGCCATGTAGATGCTGTCACAGGCAATGGAAATCAGTGCCCCTGCTGAGGCAGCATCCTTGTTGATAAATACATAAACCGGAATCTTGGATTCCAAAATACGGGTTCGAATCTCGTCTGCATCCGTGACTGCGCCTCCATAGGTGTCCATTTTGATGAGAATTACATCTACTTTGAGTGCTTCTGCCTGTTCTAAAGCCAACTTCACCCGTCTATTCATCCCAGGGTCGATGTCTTGATCGATTGCGAAGGTGAATACCTTTTTCTGTTTTTCTTGCGCCACCAAAAGGCTAGATGAAATCGAAAAAAGAGTAAATAAAAGGAAGGTAAACCTGCGCATAGGAGCTTATTTATCAGTCAATTGTTTATCCAATTCTATGTCAACGTCTAGCATCTTTGAAGAAGCTCATTTACACAGTAAAGTCAAATTCTAAATTAAGGAAATTTCCCGCTTTCAACTTGAATAATGAGGGATGAAGGTTATTTTTGTTCACTTGCTTACCACGTGTTTTGTGTTACACTCCTTTTTCTCATCCCCTATGTACGGTAGATTCCAACTCCTAAGCTGCATTCTTTTCCTATTTTTTATCTCCCAATTTGTTTCGTTTGCGGCAGATAGCGAAAATTTGGATTCAATCGGGGTGCAAAAAATCGGAGACCGGACTTTTATCCTGCACCAAGTTGTGGGGCAGGAGACCTTATTTTCGATTTCTAGGAGATACAAAGTGCCCATGGTAGCCATCCAAGAAGCCAATGAAGCCCTAAAGCAGGGGATTCAGGATGGGCAAACCCTCCTGGTGCCTTTTGGTCAGCCAAGCAGTTCTGAGCCAGTTGTAGCCTCTACGGTAGCAACTCCTGCACCCGCTCCAACCCCAACTACTACTACTACTACTACTACTACTACTACTACTCAGGCTGAAACCAGAAGTGCTGCAGTAAATACGGGTTCTACAACAAATAACGTTGAAAGCCCTGTGGTGGTAGCCCAACCCGTTACGACCTCCAAGCCCTCAGTTTCTGAACCTACATCAGGTTCATTATCCAATGCCACTGCTGAAACGAAATTGGCGCTCAAGACAACTCACAAAATAGTACGTGGGGAGTCCTTGTTTTCAATTGCCGATAAGTATGACGTGACTATAGCCGAGTTAAGGAGATGGAATTCACTGACAGGAAGCAAAGTACTGGTAGGTCAATCCCTGAAAATCTTTACACCCGTACCTGTAGAAACCGGTAAAGTTACTACTGAGCCACTAGCACAAGCTTCTACTCCAAAGGAGGTAAAGAAGGAAGAAGTCAAAAAAGAAGAACCCAAAGTTGAAGAAAGGAAAGCAGAGCAGCCCAAAGAAGTGAACGAATCGAAAGCTGCTCCCGCAAAAGAAGCAAACGCTTCATCTAATGCCACTAGCAGCTCAGAAGAATGGACTTCTCATACCGTCAAATCTGGTGAATCCCTATTTTCTTTAGCTAAGCAATACGACACCTCGATAGAAGATTTGATCCAATGGAATGCCCTTACCTCCAATAAACTAAAGGTGGGACAGTCTATTAAAGTAGGCAAAGGAGCTACCGCAGCAGCTGAGCCTGTAGTAAGCCAGGTAAGAAATCAACCCACTTCTACTCCTGCTCCTGCTCAACCTACAGAAACTGTTGCAGCTACAAAGACGGAAGTTGCCGCACCCAAGGAAGAAGTTGCTACCGCGCCGAATACCTCAGGAGGATTTACAAATACCAAAGAGAC
>JAXISU010000016.1:0-12990 GCA_034680425.1 Cyclobacterium sp. | reverse complement strand
CAGCAAGGTACTCTACGATATGCCGATGGATATCTATGCACCCTGTGCGCTTGGTGCCACGATCAACGACCAGACCATCGACCGCTTGACTTGTAAGGTGATTGCGGGTGGAGCCAACAACCAGCTCGAGGACGAAGCCAAGCACGGCAAAATCTTGATGGAAAAAGGAATTGTCTATGCTCCAGACTTCCTAATCAATGCTGGCGGAGTGATCAATGTGGGGGCGGAATATTATGGGGAATACCTAGAAGAAACCGTTTTTGCACAAACAGAAAAAATCTACGACACCTGCTTGTCCATTTTGAACGCCTCCGAGCAACAAAACATACCCGCCCAGCAAGCGGCAATACAAGCGGCTAAGGCAAGGATTGAGGCGATTGGAAGGATTAAACTTCCTTTTTAAGAAAATCAAACCAAAAATTAAAAAGCCACCGAAGTCTGTTCGGTGGCTTTTTTGTATCCATTCCGATGAGGACAAGACCCATCAAATTACTTATATTTGTGACTCTTTACATACCCTATGCTCAACAGAAGAATCCTTAGAGTCAAAGCATTTCAGAATCTTTATGCTTATGAACAGTGCAAAGGATCCAATCTTAATTTAGCCAGAGACTTTATACGAGAGTCTTTTTTGCCAGACCTCAACAGCATGGAGGTGCAAGACAAGGCTGCCCTATCCCTGGAAGCTGAAGAAGCCATTCATATTTTTGATCAAAATGTGGATCAAGGCCAAAAATTGATTGCGAATGAGGCAGGAGCAAAAGTCAAAAAAATTGCTTTAGCTGCTTTAAAACAAGTTCGCGAGGCCAACGAAAAAGACCAGCAATTTTTGTTGAAAAATATGGTGGTCTCCGCCGAACGAATTCCCCAGCTATACCTATTGGCTATTGAGCTACTTCAAGCTTTTGCCAAACACGTGGGCAAAGAAGTAGAGAAAAAACAAAAACTTGCAGGAGATGCGCCACTAGCCTTTGGCAATGAGCTCAACTTGGCCAACAACCAGGTATTGAAGCGTCTTCGAGAATCTCCAGAATACCAGAATGCGCTGAGTCGAAATGGGGTATCCCTCGATGAGCTTGAACTTGAAATCAAAGAATGGTTTCGGGAATACATCAAACCTGCAGAATCTTACCAGCAATACCTTAGCCTTGCAACCCCAACCTTGGATCAAGATTTTGAGGTAGCCGATGATCTGCTAAAAAAAGTCATCTTTAAAAACGAGGTAATCTTGGCCTTTTTCTCAGAGAAGGACTTAAACTGGACCGAAAATAAATCGGTAGTACGAAGCTTGGCAGCGAAGGTGTTGAAAAATGCTTCCCTTCCGGACACAACACTGGCTGAGCCATTACCAGAAATTGCGATGAATTGGGAGGAGGACAAAGAATTTTTTGAAAATATTTTTAACTTCACCATCGCTAACGACGTAAGTAGTAAGGCACTTATCGCTGAAAAGACGAAAAACTGGGACATCGAACGCTTGGCTTTTACTGATAAAGTCATCATCTCTATGGCGCTTGCCGAAATGATTCATTTCCCAAGCATCCCTGTGAAAGTGACCATCAACGAGTATATTGATATTTCGAAAACGTACAGCACTCCAAAAAGCAAGCAATTTGTGAATGGTTTGCTGGATGTTTTGGCTAAAGAACTAACGGATAAGGGACAAATCCGCAAGAGTGGACGAGGACTTTTGGACAATAAATAGGTAAGACCATGAGCAAGACAACAAATACATTACTCGCATTCGCCGTAGGCGCAGGAGTAGGTGCAGCCTTAGGGATTTTATTTGCTCCAGATACAGGTGCAAATACCCGAGACAAGCTTTCCTTCAAACTGTCAAAATACAAGAAAGAACTTGAGGACCTTATCAATGAATTGGTAGATGGAAAAGAAATGCATCTTAACGAAGCCAAATCCGAAGGAAAACGAGTGATCTCTGAAGCAAAAAACAAGGCAGAAGATCTTTTAAACGATGTAAACAAACTAATTGACCAAATAAATCAAGATAAAAACTAACATGAAAACAAGACTACTCAGCGCCATCGCCCTCTCTGTGGTATTGCTAGCTTCCTGCTCCCAAGGCAAGGATGATCAAGCAGAAAAAATCAAAGCTTTAGAAGAAAAAATTGCCGCAATGGAAGGCACCAATACCCCTGTTCCTGCGGACATGTCCCAAACTGCCACCAATGCAGATCCAAGCACACTAGGCGGTTTCCAGTTTTCTGAAATGGAGCACGATTTTGGCACCATCCAAGAAGGACAAGTTGTAGAACGTGTATTCAACTTCACCAACAACGGTCAAGCGCCTTTGGTAATTTCCAACATCACAGCTTCTTGCGGATGCACAAGTCCTGATTGGACCAAAGCACCTGTACAACCAGGACAGACTGGCTTTGTGAAAGTAGTATTCAACTCTGCAGCAAAATCTGGAGCACAGTCTCCTACTGTAACTATTCAAGCGAATACCAATCCATCGGTAACTCGTCTTCGAATGACCGGAAGTGTAACCCCTAAAACAGCTGGCGGAGCTGCACCAGCAGGCCCTGTTAGAAAATAAGCGATGTATTTATTTATTCTAGCTCAAGCTGCTGCAGGCGGTAGCGGTATTCTTGGCCAAGTATTTCTGTTCGGTTCGATCATCTTGATCATGTATTTCTTCATGATCCGACCGCAACAGAAAAAGCAAAAGGAAACCAAGAAGTTTATTGAAGAAATAAAAAAAGGAGATGATGTAGTGACCATCGGAGGTATCCATGGAAAAGTATACAGTGTGGATGGGGATACCGTCCTACTGGAACTTGACAAGGGACTAAAGGTGAAAGTCGAAAAGTCTGCGATCTCCCTTGACTTCTCACAAAAAACAAGTTCAACTAAGTAACACCTTGCCCGATTCTAAAAAATCCCCTTGGAGACTATCTAAAAGAAAACTCTCCAATATAAAAGTGGTAGTCCTCTGCATCGCAGCGGCTACCACTTTTTGGGTTTTAAATGCACTCAACAAGGACAACTACAGTACCATCGTAGATTATCCCGTCCAATGGGAATTCGACCAAAAAAATTACGTTCCCGTAAAACCGCTTCCGAAAAGCATTCAAATCCAAATTTCCGGCAATGGTTGGGATCTACTTCGTAAGTATTTCAACATCAGCTCAACTGCTTACCCCATCCTAATCACTTCACCTGCTGAGAAAAATTACTTGCTCACGGCAGATTTGAAAAGAGGATTGGGAGAGTTTATCACACCCACCCTGCTTGAGAATGTTTTAGGGGATACGATCCACTACCAGATCGATCGAATCGTCACCAAGACCTTGATCCCTGAATTAGATTCAGCAGGGTACTCTTTAGACAAAAATACTCTCCTAGAAGGGAAGGTGTCCTTCAATCCAGATAAACTAGAAGTTACAGGTCCCTCTTCCATTTTGGAGAGCTATCAAGGCAAATTTCCAGTGGTGCTGAATGCCAAAAAAATTGCCAAGAATTTTTCTGCAAAGGTTCCTCTTGCCATAGAAGATGACTTGGCTACCCTAGTACAACTCAAACAAACTGAAATCCAAGTTGACTTTTCAATAGTAACCTACTTGGAGGGAAACAAGCGTCTGAAAATCAAAAAACTCAATTTCCCCGCCAAGGCCTCCCTTGTCAACGAGGAACTGGTTCCAGTCCTAAGCTATTTGATCCAACAGGCTGATTTACCAAATCTCAAAGATTTAGAATTTGAAGCTATTCTCGATTATAGAACCCGGAATCGAGCCGATAGTACCATTCAGATACAAGTAAGCCCCAATCCCAAATTTTTAAAGGAGGTAAAAATCACCCCTTCTCAGCTCAAGTTAAACTATGAGTAAATCACGCCCACTACTTGTCGGCATTACCGGTGGTATTGGCTCTGGAAAATCCACCGTCTGCAAACTTTTCACCTTACTAGGCATCCCTGTTTACACAGCTGACGACCGAGCCAAATGGCTCATGAGTCATGAACCCCAGCTAAAAGAAAAGATTTTAGCCTCATTTGGTACGGAATCCTACACCTCCAACGGAGAACTCAACCGAGGTTATTTGGCAGAAACAGTATTTTCCAACCCAGAAAAAGTGGCTGCCCTCAATGCCCTGGTTCACCCAGCTGTGGGTAAAGATTTTGCCGAATGGGTAAGCCAACAAAATGCTCCCTACCTAATCAAGGAAGCTGCCCTCCTATTTGAAACAGGGGCAGCAAAAGAGCTTGATTATGTAATCAATGTGAGTTCCCCACTGCGCGTACGCATAGCGCGGGTCTTGCTTCGTGATCCCCAACGCACCGAAGAACAAGTCAACCAAATCATTGACCAGCAGCTTCCAGACGAAGAAAAAAATGAGCTGGCAGATTTTTCAATTAAGAATACGGATAACAAGCTCCTACTCCCCCAGGTCATTGCCCTGCATGAGCAGCTGCTTCGCAAAACGGAAATCAGCTAATTCGAACCAAGTTTTGAAACCCTCAAAAACAAAAAACACCTCAGTAGAGGTGTTTTTTGTTTGTTGAACAGGAGGCAACCTCCATCTTTTGCTTTTTTAACTTGCTAATTCCTTAAATCCGGTCAAAACCCAAATACGGATGCAATACTTTAGGCATGCGAATGCCGTCTGGCTCCTGATTGTTTTCCAAAATGGAAGCCACAATACGTGGCAAAGCCAAGGCACTTCCATTCAAGGTATGGGCTAATTGAGATTTTTTATCTTCCCCTTTGAATCGCAATTTGAGACGATTGGCCTGGTAGGTTTCAAAATTAGAAACGGAACTCACCTCCAACCAACGCTCTTGGGCGGCCGAATACACTTCCATATCGTAGGTCATCGCAGAAGTGAAGCCCATATCCCCACCACATAGGCGAAGCACGCGATAAGGCAATTCCAACTGCTGCAACAAACCTTGCACGTATCCGCTCATTTCTTCCAATGTCGCATAAGAGTTGTCTGGATGGGTGATTTGCACGATTTCCACCTTGTCAAACTGATGCAATCTATTTAAGCCACGAACATGTGCTCCCCAAGAACCGGCTTCGCGTCGAAAGCAAGGCGTATAGCCCACATTTTTGATGGGAAGGTCGGAAGCATTGACGAGTACATCTCGGTACAGGTTGGTAATGGGTACCTCGGCAGTAGGAATAAGGTACAACTTATCCTCATTGGCAAAGTACATCTGCCCTTCCTTGTCAGGTAGCTGACCCGTACCATAACCAGAATCCTCGTTCACCAAGATAGGTGGCTGCACTTCCATGTACCCAGCGGCCAGGGCCTGATCTAGGAAAAAGTTGATCAATGCACGCTGCAGTCTAGCCCCTTTTCCTTTGTATACTGGGAATCCTGCGCCGGCAATTTTTACTCCCAAATCAAAATCAATGATGTCGTACTTTTTGATCAATTCCCAATGCGGCAATTTAGACTCCCATAAGAAAGGGATTTCTCCGTGAGAAAGTACCACTTCATTGTCTTCTGCTGATTTTCCTGCGGGAACAGCCGTGAAGGGCACATTGGGAAGTGTGTAAAGCAAGGCTTTTAGCTCTTCCTCCGCTTGCTCATGCTGCTCTTCCAACTCCTTGATTTGAGTTTTTAGGAGGGCTGAGCGGTCACGAACAGCCGTCGCTTCTGAAGTTTTTCCTTCCTTCATCAAGGTTCCAATTTCCTTAGAAATCGTGTTGGCTTCCGCTTGAATTTGATCCCGCTGGGTTTGAGATGACTTTCTCAAATCATCCAAAGCCAATACCTGCTCCAATGCAGCAGCGGCATTTTTTAGGTTTCGCTTAGTGAGGCCAGCCAGAACTTGGTCGTAATGATCTCGGATATGTTGTACTAAAAGCATGATGTACTAGGGATTTGAACGTCCAAAGATAGCAACTTATCGAACAAAGATGGTCTTGGTACTGCTTGAGAAAGGACCTTCCAACTCTTTATTGTCCACTCGGAGCAACTGGAATTTGACTTGATAATCCCCTTTGGGAAGATTGGACACCCGCATTGGGATCATTTGACTAAGCTCGGTCGTGGTTTCATTGACCCAGACCTTCACCTTCAGGCCATCCAACTTTAAATCTCCCCCTAAAACCAAAAAGTCAAGAATCAGATCTTGCCCAAGGGGAATAATTTGTTCATTTCTAGGCAAATTGACAGCCAAATAGGGCTCTGCAGAATACGGGAAAGGACGGGAATCCCCAACCAAAAAATCGCGGTCCACGTAATTTCCAAAGCTTTTTAAAGCAAGCCCCTTATCATCCACCAAAAATGCGACTGTGCGGTAGGTGCCACGGGTAAGTTCACGCTGAAATATAGGAGCAGCATAGCCCTCCGGATCGCTTCCATTCAGAATTAGAGCAAGGCGAGGCGAGGAGGGCCCATTTTTTCCAATTGAAAAATTCTTCACATTAAATTCGAATGGCACTTTTCCCGGCCTGAAAACTTGGTTTCCAAGCGGCGTATTCAATTCCAAAATTGCATCTGGAAAAAAGGCAAGGGAATCCTCAGGAAGAAAGGTAATTGGTCCTACTGCTTCCAAATTCGTGGAATCACTGGCCTCAACTTGAGCCGATTCTTTGGTTTCTTTAGGATTTGAGGAACAAGAAGTAACCCATAAACTAACGAAAAGGAGTAAAATCAGGATTTTATTCATGGAATCGCCTAAATTGAGGTTAAAGATATTTATTTTTGAAGAATTTAAAGGAATAACCACCTAAACTACCCTTGTAATGGAAATTTTGTTCGATGAAATTCCGAGTTTGGATTTAGCCGATTTCACCGCTGGCAATCCTGAAAAAAAGGCCGAATTTGTGCGCAAACTTGGAGAAGCATACCAAAATATTGGCTTTGTAGCCATCAAAAATCATGGACTCAATAAAGACCTACAAGACAGGCTTTATTCTTCCATCACCACTTTTTTCTCCCTACCAGATGCAGTGAAGGCGCAGTACGAAAAGCCAGAAATTGGATACCAAAGAGGCTACACAGGCAAAGGAAAAGAACATGCTAAAGGGAGAAATACGGGAGATTTGAAGGAATTTTACCATGTGGGTCAAGACCTAGGTGACATCCCAGATTCAGATCCTATCAAGGCGGAGTATCCAGAAAATTGCTGGCCTCAAGAACTTCCTCAGTTCAAAGACGACGCCTTGGAAGCTTACAGAACCCTGGAAAATGCAGGTCGTCAAATGCTCCGTGCCATTGCCTTGAACTTAGGCTTGAAGGAAGATTATTTTGAAGAAAAGGTGGTTCATGGCAATTCCATCCTTCGCCAAATTCATTATTTCCCAATTGAAAACCCAGATGCAGTTCCAGCAGATGCAGTACGCGCCGCAGAACACGGGGACATCAACCTGATCACCTTGCTGATGGGCGCTAGTGCGGACGGTCTCCAAGTGCGTCGCAGAGACGGAAAGTGGATTCCTATCACTGCCCTTCCAGACCAGTTGGTCGTGAATGTAGGGGATATGCTCGAGCGATTGACCAACAAAAAATTGAAGTCAACCATCCACCGCGTAGTGAATCCTCCACGCGAAAAGATGAATACCAGCAGGTACTCGATCCCGTTTTTCATGCACCCAAGATCTGAAATGGACCTCAGCTGCCTCGAGAGCTGTATTTCCGATACCAGTCCCAAGCAATTCCCAGATATCACCGCAGGAGAATTTTTGGAGGAGCGCCTTCGAGAACTAGGCTTGCGCAAATAGCATGTCAATTCGGACGGTCCGATATGTTGTCTTTTTAAAAGATACACTGACCCTCTCGCTGACTTCTTTTGGTGGGCCACAAGTTTTGCTCGCCATGATGCTGGAGCGGATGGTTAAAAAAAGAGGGTACATCCAGGAGGAGGAGCTTTGGGAATTGAATGCGCTCTGCAGCATGCTCCCTGGCCCCTCCTCTACTCAATTAATTTCCGCCATAGGTTTTCGAGTAGGGGGTCCACGCCTAGCCTACTTGACGCTCCTTGTCTGGATCCTTCCAGCCACAATCGCGATGATTTTGGCGGCAATCTTGATTCATTTTTTACAAGAGAATAGCCCAAAAGCGCTGGGCTTTGCAAAGTTTATCCAGCCAATGGCAATCGGTTTTCTGATTTTTGCAGCTCAGAAAACCATCACCAGAATGATCAAAACCCCCGAAGCCATCGTACTGATGCTGCTTTCGGCCTTTGTCTCCTTTTTCTACAGCTCTCCCTACATCTTTCCAATCCTGCTCCTCCTCGGGGGCCTGAGCACTTCCATCAAGTATAAAAATCAACCCAAAGTAGTCGAGAACAAATCCTTGCATATCAAATGGAGCAATTTCTACCTCTGGGCTGGGGTATTGGTAGTAGCTGCAGTTGGAGGGGCCATAACCCAGTACAAACCCATCCTGCTATTCGAGAATTTTTACCGAAATGGTAGCCTGATTTTTGGAGGAGGCCAGGTGCTAATCCCCTATTTGTACACCGAATTCGTGGATTTTAAGCATTTTCTGAGTTCGGAAGAGTTCCTAACCGGCTATGCCATCTCCCAAGGAATCCCAGGCCCCACCTTTTCCATATCCTCCTACATTGGCGCGCTTTCCATGCGTGATTTTGGTCTAGGAGGATTTGTGATGGGAGGCCTGATTGCCACGGCAGGTATCTTCCTGCCAGGAATCTTTCTAATCTTTTTTGTCATCCGCTTTTGGGATCAGCTCAAGCTCTATCGCCCTGTACGTGCAGCACTTGAAGGCATTAACGCCGTTTCTTGCGGCATGCTGATCGCGGCTGCTTACCTCCTTTTTGAACCCTTAGACCCGAATACGCTGAATATTGTTTTTATTCTTGGGACCTACACCCTTCTTCAATTCACCAAAGTATCCTCCCCCCTGATCGTCGCTGTTGGTATTTTGTTGGGTATTTTGGTTCAAAACTTTCTCCCTTAAATCGTTCAAAAAATCAGAGCGAACAAGATCCCCAACAAAAGCGTTTTGAGTTATGAATTCATTTCCTAACTTTCATTCATGCAAGCTGCAGATTTTATCCACCCCCTCATTCCTTCGATCCAGACAACCGACCCCGTAGGTTCGGCTTTGAAGAAAATGGAATCCCTGGAATTGACTACACTACCTGTAGTGGAAGGGGGCCTGTTTTTAGGGTTTGTAGAGGATGAAATCCTCCTTGAACAAGAAAATTTAGATATTCAAATTGCACAAGTAGAATTAGACTGCGCTTCATGCTGGGTATATGCAGACCAACATTTGTATGATTTGATCCGAGTAAGTACTGAACATCAAGCCAAATGGGTAGCTATTCAAGATCGGGAGCAGCAGTATCTCGGGGTAGTTCCTACCCAAGATGCGCTTACTGCCTACGCCGATAACTTCTCGATTCACGCTCAAGGATCTGTTTTGGTAATCTCCTTGCAAATGAACGACTTCCAGCTTTCGGAAATTGCCCGACTGGTGGAGTCCGAAAACTGCAAGATTTTAAGTTGCCAACTCTATTCAGACCCCTTGGATACCCAGTCCATAGAGGTGACCCTCAAGTTAGATAAGGCAGATAGCCGACATGTAAAAGCTACCCTGCTTCGTTTTGGCTACCAAGTAAAGGATTACGCGCAAGAGGAAGTGGGTCAAAGTACTGATGAGGAGCGAATTGGAAATCTATTGCGGTTTTTAGACATTTAACGATGCGGGTTGCAATCCATGGCTTATCCTTAAAAGCCGAATTTTTACCCATTCTTTGGGGGCTTTTTGAAAAACTTCAGTCGCTTGGAATTTCAGTTTGCCTCACCCCTAGTTTAGACCAGCAACTTCGAGCACTAAGCACAGCGGCACCTTCTTATGGGCTGCTCAATCATCCAGATGACTTTGATGGGATTGATTTTTTCCTTTCCATTGGAGGAGATGGAACCTTGCTTGATTCCGTCTGTGTAGTAGGGAAAAAAGAAATCCCTATTCTTGGCCTCAATACGGGTCGACTAGGATTTCTAGCCACCGTGGCTACCGACAAAATCGAAGATGCAATCGACCAATTGGCAAAGGGCAATTACCAAATCGAATCCAGATCGCTCTTATCCCTTTCTAGCAGCAAAAAGCTATTTCATGGGACAAATTTTGCACTGAACGAGTTTACCATCCACAAAAAGGACACCTCCTCGATGATTACGGTTCATACCTACATCGATGGCAAATACCTCAATTCCTATTGGGCAGATGGCTTGATTGTAGCCACTCCTACTGGATCGACGGGCTATTCGTTAAGCTGCGGAGGCCCTTTAATCACTCCTGGAGCTAAAAATTTCGTCATTACTCCTGTTAGTCCGCACAACTTGAATGTTCGCCCCATCATTGTATCAGATGAAGCGGAAATCAGTTTTGAAATCGAAGGTCGCACAGACAAGTTCATGATTTCATTGGACTCCCGATCTACTTCTATTGCATCAGATGTGAAGTTAAGCGTGAAAAAGGAGTTATTCTCCGCAAAATTGGTGAAATTGCCATCCTATCACTTCTTTGACACCCTGCGCCAAAAGTTGAATTGGGGCTTGGACATGAGAAACTGAGTCCAGAAGCTTAACAATTATTAACCCGTTTCATACCAGGCCTCGTTTTTTATACGTTAGGTAGTTCATAACTTGCATCGTCTTGAAAAAGGTCAATTTTAAGATTTTCAGTCTCTTAGTAGCGCTAGGATTCCTAACACTCGCCTCCCTAAATTCCAGTTATGGACAGAGTTACGAGCTGGGCGGAGGTTTGGGAACTACCGTCTATTCAGGGGACATCATTCGAAAAATTGACGCCAGCCAAGCTGGCCTTCAAGGAACGTTATTTGGCAAGAGAAATTTTGACAATGTTTGGAGCTTAAAGTTAGGCGTAAGCGTAGCAGAGCTCATGGCAGCGGATAGTATCCAACCTATTGACGCAATGGCAAGTTTAAGAAACGCCCATGTGAAAGGTAGGATTACCGAGTTTTCTGCTTTGATGGAATTCAACTTCCTCGATTATGTCAACCACAAGAGTGAATTTAAATTTTCACCTTATGCCTTTTTTGGCCTTGGCTACAGTTTTGTTCAGGGAGAAGGCCGAATCAATGCCAGTTTACCGGTAGAGGAATACCGCTTGAGCACCGTGGTCATCCCCTTTGGTGGAGGAGTAAAATACCTCCTATCGAATCAGCTGACCCTTGGCATGGAACTTGGGTTTCGACCTACTACCTCGGACTTATTGGACAAATTGGATAGTACTTTGCCCGCTTTGGCCAGATACGATACCCCAATTGATCCAACTTCGAAAGCACTTTCCAGAGGTTTGAATTACGGCAACCCAAATACCAAAGATTGGTACTATTTTCTGGGAGTGACCTTGAGCTATACACTTACCAAAGCACGTTGCTACACCTATTAATTAATTGGAGTCTAAGGGAATTTATTGAAAAAGAAATCCCATTTTTGTACCTCCAAAATAGTGGGTATCCCAGCCGCTGAAATGAAGGAAACGATAGACCGAAACAA
Organism: Cyclobacterium sp.; assembly: GCA_034680425.1. Taxonomy (GTDB): domain Bacteria; phylum Bacteroidota; class Bacteroidia; order Cytophagales; family Cyclobacteriaceae; genus Algoriphagus. Next base: position 1,522 of record JAXISU010000016.1, on the reverse strand, counting down.
CATACCGAAGCACATTGCTATCATCATGGATGGCAACGGAAGATGGGCCAAGCAAAAAGGCGCCATGCGGATATTTGGGCATCGGAATGCCATCCAGTCCGTTCGAGAAGCCATTGAAGGATCGGGGGAACTGGGTGTAAACTACCTAACCCTATTTTCTTTTTCAACCGAGAACTGGTCACGCCCTAAAGAAGAGGTGGAAGCCCTGATGGATTTGTTGGTACAAACCATCGTTGCAGAGACCGGGCTGATGATGAAAAACAAGGTTCGACTGAATGCAATTGGTGATTTGGAAAGCTTACCCAAATCCACTTACGATAAGCTGGTAGAAGTCATGAAACAAACTTCTACAAACCCAGGATTAACCGTGAATCTGGCTTTAAGCTACAGTGGCCAATGGGAACTTACCAAAGCCGCACAACGCATTGCTCAAAAAGTCTCCGAAGGAAAATTAAGCCCAGGAGAAATTACCCAACAAACCCTAGCTGATCATTTGGATACAGCAGGAATCCCTGATCCAGAATTGATGATTCGAAACAGTGGAGAATACCGAATAATTAATTTTCTCCTCTGGCAATTGGCCTATTCCGAATTGTATTTTTCGGATGTTTTGTGGCCTGATTTTAGAAAAGAACACCTGTTTGCCGCGATTGAAGATTACCAAAAGAGAGAAAGAAGGTTTGGAAAAACCGGCGAACAAGTTAAACCTTAAGTAGTAATGAAAAGAAGTTTATTGATTCTGTTTTGTTTGATTTGGTCGGCAAGTGCCGTGGCGCAAATTCGTTTGGGCCAAAGCCGCTATGCCTCTACACGACCAGTCAACATTTTGGAATTGAACTATGCCAAACCCCAGAAATTTAGAATTGCTGAAATAAAGGCAGTAGGATTATCTACCCTCGATGAAAACGCCATCATCTCGCTTTCAGGATTGAAAGTAGACGATCGCATCGATGTGCCTGGGGATGCCATTTCAGGGGCATTAAAGAAATTGTGGGGACAAGGAATTATCGGAGATGTGAAAATCTTGGTCACTAAAATTGAAGGAGAAGACATCTACTTACTCTTAGATCTTACCGAAAGACCACGCTTTTCTCGAGTAGAATTTGAAGGCATCAATAAAACTCAAGAAGGGGAATTGCGCGATAAAGTCAATATCCGTGGTCGAGTAGTGCGCGACGATGTACTCAATACTGCCAAACGAAATATTGAAAAGTACTACCTAGACAAGGGCTTCCTCAATACTGAAGTAAAAATCATTCAGGACAGAGACACCACCCTACCCAATAGCGTCAAACTTCGCTTTGACATCGACCCAAAATCTAAAGTAAGAATCAATGAAATTTCTTTTTATGGGAATGATGAAATCAGCGATCGCGCGCTCAAAGGAAAACTTAAGAAAACAAAAGAGCATGCACGTGTCGCCATCTTCAAGGATGCGTACAGCCGCTTGACCGATGCGGATGCAAAAAGTATCACGCGATCACTCCTCAACAGCCAGGTTGCTACCTCTGAACAGGTGAAT
>JAXISU010000015.1:0-13057 GCA_034680425.1 Cyclobacterium sp. | reverse complement strand
TCATCTGCTCCTAACTCGGTAAACATTCGAGCGATACTTTGATAGTGCAGCAATCCAAAAATGGCATCAGCCATCGCGTCTACATCCCAAAAATCAATTTTAATGGCGTTGTTCAGCACTTCTGCCACCCCGGATTGCTTGGAGATAATCACGGGCGTATTGTGTCGCACGGCTTCCAATGGTGCAATGCCGAAGGGCTCGGATACGGAAGGCATTACATACACGTCGCTGATGGCATACATGTGATCCACATCGTCTCCTTTCAAGAATCCTGTAAAATGAAATTTAGTTCCCATACGAAGTTCGGCAACGCGATCCACCATCTTGTTGAGTAGGTCTCCTGATCCGGCCATGACAAATCGTACATTGGGATCTCGTTCAATCACTTTTTTGGCAGCCTCCACGAAGTATTCTGGCCCCTTTTGGTAGGTGATTCGACCCAGGAAGGTTACGATTTTTTCGGGTACTTTTTTCTGAAAAGAGGACTTGATGATACTCGCATCGAGTACCGCATTGTGCAGGACGGTGACCTTTTCTGGGGGAATGCCGTATTTTCGTACACAAATATTTTTGGTCAGCTGGCTTACCGCGACCACATGATCTGCAGCATGCATACCCGCGCGTTCGATCTCAAAGACCGGAAAGTTGACCGACTCCCCAGATCGATCGTACTCCGTAGCATGTACGTGGACGACCAAAGGCTTGCCGCTAATTTCTTTGGCAGCGATTCCCGCAGGATAGGCTAGCCAATCGTGTGCATGGATGATGTCAAAGTCACTTCGGTCTCGAGCAATCTGTGCGCCTACCAGGGCATAGCGAGACACTTCCTCCATGAGGTTTTTTCCGTATTTGCCGCTAAACTGGTAATTCGTGGAAAAAATACTCTCGGCTACATCCGTACGGTCATGTAGGGCGTAGTCGGTATATTTTTTGAACTCCTGAGGCCCTAGGTAGGGAACCAAGTAGCTATTGACTTCCAAATAGGTCAGGTTTTTCCAGAGCTTTTTAAATCTTCGCTCCCGGTAATCGATGGTCACCCCGCTGGCATTGACAAAATCAGCCACAGGTTCTTCGTCCCCCCAGAGTTTGGGTACCACAAAAATCACCTCTTGCTTGTGGACATTCATCCCTTGGATCAATCCATAGCAAGCCGTGCCTAGTCCTCCAGAAATATGGGGTGGAAATTCCCACCCAAACATGAGTACTTTCATAAAAAATGGGTTAAACCTGTTTGACTAAGTCCATCATGCGGAGAAGTTCTGCAATGCTCCAGGCTTGAGATACCGATCCTTTGGGGCGGTGTGGAGCATCCCCATCGTAAATCTCAGCCACCGTGCCCACTCCATACTGCGTCATGACGCCATCAAAGCCCTTGATAATTTTCTCAACGAAAATTTTAGCGGCTTTACCATGTAACTTGAGGTATCCCTCAGCAAAATGTCCCAGAAGCCAAGCCCACACGGTTCCGTTGTGGTAGGCATGGTCTCGACTGATTTGATTGCCAAAATAGTAGCCTTTGTAGCCGGGATCGTCTGGAGACAAGGAGCGCAAGCCCCTTGGTGTAAGTAGTTTGGATTTGACGATTTCCAGCACCTTGTCGCACTTTTCCTCCTCCAAAATCACATAAGGAAGGGAAGTGGCAAATACCATGTTGGGGCGAATGGACCAATCCTTTTCTTCATCATTGACCACATCTGCCAGGTACCCGTATTCCCAAGACCAAAATTCCCGGTCAAAAGACTCCCGTACTTTTTGAGCAAGGGTGAGGTATTCCTCCTCTCCACTCAGTTCATGGTAGAAGCGCAGGGCATTGTACCAGAGCGCTTGAATTTCTACAGGACAGCCTATGCGCGGGGTCACAGGTCCATCTGGCGTGATGGCGTCCATCCAAGTGAGTGCCACGCCTTCTTGCCCTCCCCAGATGAGGCCAGAAGGGAGCATGTGAATGTTGAAGTCTGTGCCTTCCTTGTAGCCTTCTAGGATTCCCCGGAGCTTGGACAAATAACGGTCTTGAATTGTTTTTTTGTCTCCTGTATAGCGTATGTATTGCTGAAGTGACCAAAAAAACCACAGGGGAGCATCTATGGAGGTCATGTTGGTGTAGTCCCCGCTGCCGATGTTAGGGAAAAGTGCCCCCTTCAAGTCCTTGGACATGGTGTCCATGATTTCTAGGAAGGTGGATGTATCTCCAGTAGCCAAGGTCAATCCAGGAGCTGCGATGAAGGTATCTCTTCCCCACCATCCAAACCAGGGGTAGCCTGCAATCACCCGAACTTCCCCATCTCTTTTACGGATAAATTGCCCCGCTGAATTCTTTAAGCAATTTTCAAAATTGTTTCTTGGAATCCGGCGTGCAATTTCCTTGCTGAAGGCATTGGCTCGTGTGGCTGGATCTGCATCGGTTAATCCGGCAGAAAAAATGACAGATTCCCCTTTGGCGATTTCAAATTCTAAGCATCCAGGCACAAATAAGTCCTCCTGGTAGTCATAGCCTCGCTCCCGCTCCTGGATGTATTCCAAATTGTAATACCATTCTGGCTTGGAAATAAAGGCGGCCTCCTTCGAAAGTTGTAAATAAAGTGGATCGTAATTGGGGTACAATTGAAACCGCACTCCATTAGGCACTAGCGTATATTCTCTATTGAGTCGGTCGTTGGCTTTTTGAAGTTGGTGGTAGCCACGAAAGGCTAAAAAAGGCTGAATTCGAATCGTTGTGGGAGAATGAGCCTCAAGTAATGTGTAGCGGATCATTACTCGATCCCTGTTGGAATCAAGAATTAATTCTTTTTGCAAGAGGACTCCCCCTACCCGATAGGTCAGTTTGGGAATCGGCTCCGAATCAAAGTCTTCGAGGTACTTGTGTCCTCTTGGTGAGTAGTTTCCTGGAAATTTGGCAATGCCCAAGTTAAAACTGGCACCATGTTGAATCACCGTCTCGTGAACGGTAGAAAGCATCACGTGATTTTGAGAATCTATTTGGGGCTGGGGAACTACCAGTAAGCCATGGTATTTCCTCGTATTGCAGCCAATGATCGTGGTGCTGGTATAGACACCAGATCGATTGGTCCGAATAATTTCTCGGTCCAGGGAATAATTCAGGTTGACTAATTGGGATTTATCAAAATGGATGTAGCTACTCATCGGGGACAATTGAATGAAACTAAAAATAAGCTATTACGCGGATAAGAAAAATTAAAGAGCAAAAAATAAAGGTTATGTCTCCATAACCTTCAGGTATTCTTCGATTTTAGGAATGAACCGCTTCCTTTTGCAGTTCCTCGCAGGTTTTGATAGCTTCTTCAAACTTGCTGAGGTAGTTTTTTATCTGCCGGATATTTACTGGTTTCACAACCGGAAACTTCGGAGATGATTGGAACAAAGTAAACATAGCTGTTGGTTTAGTTTCATTTTTAGTGGCAAATGCTATGCCAAAATGAAGAGTAAGGTAACAAAAAACCCCTCGTTGGAGGGGTTTAGGGTGAAAGACCGGGCTCGAACCGGCGACCTCTGGATCCACAAACCAGCGCTCTAACCAACTGAGCTACAATCACCGTGTGGGGTTTCAACTCAAAGCTTGCCTCGAATTGGTTTGCAAAAGTAAGGACTGTCTTTCTTTGGAGCAAGACCGAGGCAATTTATTTGTTTGAAAAATACACTTGATGCCAATTCCATTTTAGGAGGAGTTCTTGAATTTTCCCGTTGATACCTGCCAGGACTAGCTCCGCCGTGCTTAAGGTGCCCATCCATGGAGCTCATCCTTTTCCAAAGGATTACGGGTAGCTTTGCCTATATTTGCAATTGTGAAACCAATTCGTTTCGTGTTTACTCACTTTTCTCTCGTTTTCCAATGAGCAATGAACCGCAAGGATTTGATTCCTTCAAGCTAAACAAACAATTGCTCGATGCGGTAGCTGAATCTGGCTACACGGTGCCAACTCCTATCCAGGAGAAGACCATTCCCTTGGCTCTAGCAGGTCATGATGTGTTGGGTATCGCCCAGACGGGTACTGGCAAAACAGCTGCCTATCTTTTGCCCTTGCTCATGAAAATCAAGTATGCACAGGGCATGCATCCTCGAGGCTTGGTGCTTGCGCCTACCCGGGAGTTGGTCATGCAAATTGAGGAAGTGGCGCAGCACCTAGCCAAATACACGGGTCTTCGAATCGTGAGTTTGTATGGGGGATTAGGGCCCAAAACACAAATCGAACAGGTGGCAGCGGGTGTGGACTTGGTGATTTCCACTCCAGGAAGATTTATGGATTTGTACCGAAAGGGAGCCATCTATACCAAGGATTTAAAAACCATGGTGATGGATGAGGCAGATAAAATGATGGACATGGGTTTTATGCCTCAAATCCGTTCCATATTGGAAGTCATTCCTTCCAAACGACAGAATCTGCTCTTTTCAGCAACTTTCTCTGGGAGAATTGACCACTTGGCGGCAGAGTTTTTAGAGTTTCCCGAGCGGGTAGAAGTAGCGCCTTCGGCGACTACTGCGGAAACCATCGCTCAGGTCAAATACCAGGTACCCAATATCAAAACCAAAATAAACCTGTTGGCCCATTTGCTCGAGAATGAGGAAATCAACAGAGCCATGATTTTTACGCGCAGTAGAAAAAATGCGGAATCCGTGTATTCATTTCTAGAGCGAAAGCATTTTGGAGAGATTCGTGTCATCCATGCCAACAAAGGGCAGAATACCCGAATCAACTCCATGGAAGATTTCAAGGCAGGTGATGTACGACTCCTGGTGGCTACGGATGTTGCAGCCCGAGGCCTAGATGTCACCTTGGTATCTCACGTGATCAATTTCGATGTGCCCCTCATCTACGAGGATTATGTGCACCGAATCGGCCGTACGGGCAGAGCGGAAAATGAAGGGAAGGCAATCACCTTTGTTAACCCAGCCGAGGTCTACCATTTTGAGAAAATCGAAGAACTTATTCGAATGGAGGTAGAAGTGCTTCCTATCCCTGATGTGGTAGACGTGCCAGCTACCCCGTTTGAGGAGAAGCAGGGCTACGAACGGGAATTGGATCGACTCAAGCAGCGTGATAATCCTGACTACAAAGGTGCTTTCCATGAAAAGAAGGAGCGCCCTAAGGAAAACATTGGAAAAGGGGAGAAGGTAAAGGCTAGAAAGAAACAAAAGAAGCCTAACCGCAACCAACTCAAAACGAAGAATCAAAAAAATAGAGGGAAACACGGAGAGGGGTAATTCCTAAACCGGATAGCTTGCCTTCACTAAGATTGCGAAGCTTTGTTGATTAAAGGATAAAAAAAGAAGGGGCCAATTGGCCCCTTCTTTGTTATCGGTCTGTGCGGGTATTGCTTCCGTCTACTGGAGTACGTTGCTCTCTATTGGCAAGGTCCCAAGCCGTATGGAAGATCAAATGTGCGCGTTTGCTCATTAGCGGGAATTCAATTTTGTCTACCGTGTCGGTCACTTGGTGGTAGTCGTCATGTACCCCATTGAAGAAGAAGATCACCGGGATATTGAACTTGGCAAAATTGTAATGATCTGAACGGTAGTAAAAACGGTTTGGATCGTCTTCCGCATCATAGCGGTAATCTAGGATCAGATTGGTGTAGGTAATGTTGTTGTACTCGTTGATTTTTTTCAAGTGGGAGGAAAGCATCTCCGAACCAATCACGTACACATAGTCCTTGTTTGCTTCTTTCTGGTATTCGTAATCAATACGGCCCACCATATCAATGTTGATGTTGTTCACGGTATTGGCAATTGGGAATACCGGGTGCTCAGAGTAGTACTCTGATCCCAACAATCCTTTTTCTTCTCCAGTCACATTCAAAAACAAGATACTTCTTCTTGGTTTCACGCCATCCTTGGCAGCCAAGGCAAAAGCTTCGGCAATTTCCATGACGGAAACAGTACCAGAACCATCGTCATCTGCGCCATTGAAGGCATCTCCTGCAGCACTTACGCCCACGTGGTCGTAGTGTGAAGAAATGACCAATACTTCTTCTTTTTTATCGGTACCCTCTAGGAAACCCATTACATTGACTGCGTCTACTGGGGTTTTGGTTTTGACAATGTGGTAGCTTGCTTTTTGAGAGGCAATGGATTCAGGATTGGTTTTGGCCGCTTCCTTCAATACCTCTAAAGATGTACCGAACAATTGAGCCATCTTGTCTGAGCTCACCATGAATATCGGGCGCTGCTTCACTTCTTGATCAAAGCCAATTCGGCCATTGCCAGCCATGGACTTGTATCGATTGGCGATGCGGTCAAAATTAGCTTGTCCCTCCATGGTCACAATCACAATCCCTGCAGCACCGGCATCCATCACTTTGGTCACCAGGTCATTGCTTCTTACTCCTACAGCCCAAAGGCCTACGAGTTTGCCCTTTACGTCCACTTTGGCAAGGTTTTCATCGCTTACCAGGCCTAAAAACACCAGGTCTGTTTTCACTGCTTTGGATAGATTGCCGTCTCCAGTAAACACATAATCAGTGTTTTCCACCAACTTGGTTTTTCCAATCCGAAGGCTTACTTCTGAGAAGCGGGAACTTACCAAAGGAACGTTTTGAAAGTAGCTGCCTCCATTTGGAGCAGTTAATCCAAGGCCTTTGTAGAAATCGGCTAAGTAATTGGCAGCAATTTTTCCCTCCGGAGAACCCGTATCACGACCCTTCATCTCATCGGATGCCAAATAGGTCAGGTGCTTGGTGAGGTCTTCTACGGTGATGGTATTTGCATACTTTACTTGAACTGGGTTTTGCGCCCAAGCGGATAGCATCGTAGCCATCCCTAATGCGGCACTCAACAGGTATTTATTTTTCATATTTTTTCGATTAAGACCCTAAACTACTTATTTTTTTCACCCTCAAAAAAACCGCTGGTCAATTCTCTGTGTTATAGCATAAAATTTTGAAGTTGCGCCTCGGCAATTCCTTTCGGAAATCATACCTTTGTGCACGGAAAATAGGAAAGAATTCACACCCAAATAGTTCATACGTACTACCCCCTACTTATGCAGATCAATCTTAACAATGCTGTCAAATTTGAGAGCAGACACAATGGCCCGACAGAAGCGGAAATGGCGGCGATGTTGGAGAAAATCGGAGCCTCAAGCTTGACCGAATTAATCAACCAAACCGTACCTCAATCCATTCAATTGGAGCGACCACTTCAGCTACCAGCTGCTCAGTTGGAGTCTGAATTTTTGAAGAATTTCAAAAAATTGGCATCCAAGAATAAGGTGTTCTCTTCCTTTATTGGATTAGGGTATTACGATACCTTGGTGCCTGGGGTAGTCCTTCGAAATGTATTGGAAAATCCAGGATGGTATACTGCTTACACGCCTTACCAAGCCGAGATCGCTCAGGGTAGATTGGAAGCCTTGATCAACTTCCAGACGGTAGTCATTGAACTTACAGGAATGGAGCTTGCCAATGCCTCCTTATTGGATGAGGGTACGGCTGCTGCTGAGGCGATGACCATGCTTCATGCCGTAAAGCCTCGGGAAAAGAAAAATGCAAACACCTACTTTGTAGATGAAAAAGTATTTCCACAGACCAAAGCCTTGTTGATCACTCGGGCGGAGCCTATTGGCATCAATTTGGTTTTTGGACCCTTGTCTTCTTTGGATTTAACCGATCCAGAATTGTATGGGGCCATGTTCCAGTACCCAAATATGGATGGGGAAGTAGTGGATTACACTGCGCTAGTGGCTTCTGCTAAAGAAAACAAGGTATTGACTGCCTTTGCTTCAGACCTTTTGGCCTTGACCTTGTTGACACCTCCAGGGGAAATGGGAGCTGATGTCGTAGTAGGTTCTGCGCAGCGCTTTGGAGTACCTATGGGATATGGTGGACCACACTCCGCCTTCTTCGCTACCAAAGAAGATTTTAAGCGTCAGATTCCTGGCCGTATCATTGGGGTTTCCATTGACCGTGCTGGTAACAAAGCCTACCGCATGGCGCTACAAACTCGTGAGCAGCACATCAAGCGAGAAAAAGCAACTTCAAACATTTGTACTGCGCAGGTATTGCTTGCAGTGATGTCTAGTTTTTATGCAGTCTATCACGGTCCTACAGGACTAAAAAATATTGCACTTCGCACGCATGGCCTTGCCAAGTTAACTGCACAAGGATTGGCCAAACTAGGTTTCACCCTAGGAACCAACGCCTACTTCGATACCCTAAAAGTTCAGGTAGATGCAGCCACCCAGACCAAAGTGAAGGCTCTTGCAGTGGCCGCTCAAGTGAATTTCAGATACGAGGAGGGAGCGATTTTCATTGCCTTTGATGAGGCAAAGACCATCGCAGATGCTGAGCTCGTACTTTCCTTGTTTGCCAATGCAAAGGGTCAAGCTTCACCCTTCACCGCAGACATGGCCAACTCCCTACAATTGGAATGGCCTGCAGCGCTTGTACGTTCCTCTTCTTACCTCACGCATCCGGTATTCAATACCAACCACAGTGAGCACGAGATGCTTCGTTACATCAAGAAACTAGAATCTAAAGATCTTTCCCTGGTGCATTCCATGATTTCTTTGGGCTCTTGCACCATGAAGTTGAATGCAACGGCAGAAATGATCCCAGTGACTTGGCCTGAATTTGGTCAAATCCACCCTTTTGCTCCCATCGACCAGACCGAGGGGTATCAGGAATTGTTTACCAACTTGAGAACCTGGTTGACCGAGATCACCGGATTTGCAGATACTTCCTTGCAGCCTAACTCTGGAGCGCAGGGCGAATATGCAGGCTTGATGGTGATTCGTGCTTACCACCTCAATCGAGGAGAAGGGCATCGTAATGTAGCCTTGATCCCAACTTCTGCTCATGGTACCAACCCTGCCTCTGCTGTAATGGCGGGCATGCGAGTGGTTTTGGTGGGTTGTGACGAAAAGGGAAATATTGATGTAGAAGACTTGAAGGCAAGAGCAGAGGAGCATGCTGCTGAACTGTCTTGCTTGATGGTAACTTATCCTTCTACACACGGCGTATTTGAAGAAGCGATCCAAGAGATTTGCGCTACCATCCATGCTTATGGTGGGCAAGTGTACATGGATGGAGCCAACATGAATGCTCAGGTGGGAGTAACTTCTCCTGGCCGAATTGGGGCGGATGTTTGCCACCTCAATCTGCACAAGACCTTCTGCATCCCTCACGGGGGTGGTGGACCTGGTATGGGCCCAATTTGCGTAGCGGCTCACTTGGCGCCATTCTTACCTGGCAATCCATTGGTGAAAACAGGTGGAGAGCATGCCGTGTCTTCAATCTCATCCGCACCTTACGGAAGTGCAAGTATTCTTCCAATTTCCTATGCCTACATTTCCATGATGGGCGGTGATGGACTTACTCGAGCCACTCAGATTGCTATTTTGAATGCGAATTACATCAAGGAGCGTTTGAGCGGACATTATCCATTGCTCTATACAGGCTCAAAAGGACGTGCAGCCCACGAAATGATCGTAGACTGTAGAGCCTTCAAAGAAGTAGGAGTAGAGGTAGAAGATATCGCGAAGCGCTTGATGGATTACGGTTTCCATGCGCCTACGGTATCCTTCCCAGTGGCTGGAACTTTGATGATAGAGCCTACTGAATCCGAGACCAAAGCTGAACTAGACAAGTTCTGTGATGCTATGGTTGCCATCCGTGCAGAGATTCAAGAAATTGAAGAAGGCAAGGCTGACCGTGTAGAGAATGTGCTTAAAAATGCACCGCATACTGCTACGATGGTTCTTACTGGAACATGGGACTTGCCTTACTCGAGAGAGAAAGCGGTATTCCCTGCTCCATTCGTAAAAGAAAATAAGTTCTGGCCTACGGTACGAAGAATTGATTCTGCCTATGGAGATCGTAACTTGATTTGCAGCTGCATTCCAGTAGAGGAATACGCGAACTAAGTTAAGATACCCCAACAAAAAAGGCCCCGTACTAACGGGGCCTTTCTTGTTTTTGTCTTACACATGCACATGTCGCTCGGCATGGTAGGAGGATCGGACCAGAGGTCCAGATTCCACGTATTTCAATCCTCTTCGTAAGCCTTCTTCCTTATAATGTGCAAAGGTGTCCGGATGAATAAATTCCGCTACTTCGATATGCATTTTGGTGGGTTGCAGGTATTGGCCTAGCGTCAGGATGTCGCAGCCATTTGCTGCCAAATCATCCATGGCCTGATACACTTCTTCTTTGGATTCCCCAAGGCCCAGCATGATCCCAGTTTTGGTGCGTTTGCCAGCGGCTTTGGTTAGCTTAATCTGTTCCAAGGAGCGCTCGTATTTTGCCTGTGGGCGTACCATGCGGTAAAGCCTTCCCACTGTTTCCATATTGTGAGAGACCACCTCCTGTCCTCCTTCAATCATGCGGTAGAGCGCATCCCAGTTGCTCTTCACATCTGGAATAAGCGTTTCGATAGTCGTAGTTGGTGAAAATTCCTTGGTCAATACCACCGTCTGGTACCAAATTTCAGCTCCTCGATCCTTGAGTTCGTCACGATTCACCGAAGTGAGGACTGCATGCTTTACCCCCATCAATTGAATGGCTTCTGCTACTCGTCTAGGTTCATCGGTATCGTATTCATTAGGTCTACCTGTAGCTACTGCACAGAAGGAACAGGATCGGGTACAGACGTTTCCCAAGATCATAAAAGTAGCTGTGCCAGCACCCCAGCATTCACCCATATTTGGGCAATTTCCGCTTTCGCAGATGGTGTGTAATTTATGTTGATCTACCAGCTTCCGCACCTTAGCATATTCGGTTCCAACGGGTAACTTTACCCGAAGCCAATCGGGCTTTTTACGTCTAGTGGCTTCTTCAGAAATTACGGGTAATTCAATCATGAGATTAAGATTTGATGCAAAGGTAATTTAGGACCGATAAATACTCGCTTTTTTGACTTACTTTCTAAAGCCGAAGAACAAAGTAAAGTAGGCAGATTGAAAAAATTGCCGATTCTGCTCGCGCAAGATGAGTGGGATTTTCTTTTGAAATCCTTCCACTTGGTACCCTACTTCCAATCCAGTGACATTGCTTTTGAATACGCCAAATTCAAAATAGAGTGCTGCTTTAGCCATGCCGCCAATAGCCAATTCTGACTGCCCGATCCCTTCCAATAATCGTCCAGTTCCTAGGATGTTGAATCTGCTTTGGTGTACTGCGGGATCGTATTGCTCCACTACCGTTTCTACGCGGTTGATTGCATATTCGATAAAGTAGGGTGCTACTAGGCCGATAGATGGCCCTACTGCTGCTAGCGCAGAAACTTGCACCCCCTGATTCGGAGCTTTTTTAAACAGGATAACTTCTCTACCGTAATGTGGTCGGATGGCATAGAGGTAATTGGATTTGCCAAAAATGTAATTATTGCCTGTTACCGTGGTGTACCGAACTTCCTTCGGGTGTTTCACATTGGCAAGTTCAAGTCCAAAGAAAGCAAATTGGGAATCGTCGAGTCGTGTTCCAACCTTGAGGGCAAGACCACCAATCATTCCTCCATTGGTATTTTTATTGACGCCCAAGAGGTATTCTCTATCGTATTCGTAATTGCCTGCATCCTCTCGCTGCGCCAGCGCAGGTAACGTGAGGAGAAAGAAAAATACTGGGAATAGGAAATTCAGCTTATTCATTCGCGTTGGTCGAAAATAATGCCCTATTTTTGATTAGATATCTATACAACTGAAATTTAAAAGTAAGAGTTTATGCCCACTATAAAAAGTTCGTACCTGGGAAGCTTGAGAACCCAAGCAACGCATGTTCTTTCTGGAAATGCCCTGCTGACAGATGCACCGCTGGACAACAACGGAAAAGGAGAAGCTTTCTCTCCAACCGATCTAGTTTCTGCTGCCTTGGGGAGTTGCATGGTCACAATAATGGGCATTGTAGCAGAGCGGGATGGAATTTCACTGGAAGGACTTTCTTGGGAAATCACTAAGATTATGGAAAGTAGTCCGAGAAAGATCAAAGAAATTCAAGTGGACTTTCGTTGGTCTGGCTCTCCATTTACACGAGAATTTAGCCAAAAATTAAAAAATGCTGCTCGCACCTGCCCAGTGGCCTTGAGTTTGGATCCTGCGCTTACCCAAACTATCAATTTTGATTTTTAAGCTTGACCGGGAGCTTGACTCCTTTTGATTACTACGAAATAAACCCAAAGAATCATGTCATTTCTATTTGAAAGTTTTAGTGGATGGAAAAAATACGCTGAGGAGAAGTCCCTTTCTTTAGTGGATGTAGTGCTTGATTATGAGGTGGCGCAAAAAGGAGCTACTCATGAGGAAATTTGGAAAGGTATCCAGCAGGCCTATCAGGTCATGAAAGACGCGGTGAAGACTGGCTTGGAACAGGAAATGAGTTCCCGCTCAGGGATGATTGCCAATGGGGCCAAGAAAGTTTATACCAATCCCCTTACCGTTCTTTCTCCAGAATTTCAGCGCTTAATCTCCAGGGCCTTGGCTGCCAAAGAGGTCAACTCTTGTATGGGTAGGGTAGTGGCAGCACCTACGGCTGGTGCATCTGGAATTCTTCCAGGAACTTTAGTGACACTTCAAGAGATTCATGATCTTACCGATGCTCAAATTTGTGAAGGCTTGTTGATTGGGGCTGGAATAGCCTTGATCATCGAGCAAAAGGCAAGTTTGGCAGGGGCAGTAGGTGGTTGTCAAGCAGAAACGGGTTCGGCGGCAGCGATGGCAGCAGGTGCGATTGTACATTGCTTGGGTGGAACTACGGATCAACTTTTTAATGCAGTAGCCATTACCATCCAATGCATGTTAGGACTAGTATGTGATCCTGTCGCAGGTTTGGTGGAGGTGCCCTGTGTCGTGCGAAATGCCAGTGCAGCGGCGATTGCCTTCAGTTCCGCTCAAATTGCTTTATCCAATGTAAGCGCAGTCATTCCGGTAGATGAGTGCATTGAAGCGATGGGCGAGATAGGTGCATCTATGGAAAGCCGCTACAAAGAGACGGCTATGGGTGGCTTAGCTGCTACCTTGACTGGACAAGAAATCGCCAAGCGGGTATTGATTCAAGATATCGAAATACTTCCAGATCAGGAGTTACCCGAATAGTGCAGCCACAAATGGAATGG
>JAXISU010000014.1:0-13366 GCA_034680425.1 Cyclobacterium sp. | reverse complement strand
GAATTCCGAGGTGGGTAGATCGATGGAGTCTTGGTGTGAACCAAGATCGAGATAAATGGCAAGAGCAAGACTACATTCGATTCGTTCGAAGCGTGCCTTGTAACAGAACCCGGCTTATAGACTTGCACTTTTTTACTACTTTTAACTATGGCAAAAATCCTAATTATCGACGACGAGCGCTTTATTCGTTCCTCCTTAAGAGAAATCTTGGAGTACGAAAAATACGAAGTGATCGAGGCCCAAGACGGAGCAGAAGGTTTACAAAAAATCAAAGACGAGGAAGTAGATTTGGTTCTTTGTGATGTAAAAATGCCCATACTCGATGGAATGGACGTTTTGGACCAAGTCAGACAATTGGATCGCACCCCTCAATTTATCATGATTTCAGCACACGGCACCATTGAAACAGCCGTGGAAGCCACCAAAAAGGGTGCCTTTGATTTTATTTCCAAGCCACCAGATCTCAACCGACTGCTTCTAACAGTTCGCAACGCACTCGACAAAAAGCAGCTGGTCACCGAAACCAAGGTGTTGAAGAAAAAGCTATCCAAGAAGTTTGATATGGTGGGGGAATCCCCAGCCCTACAGGCTGTAAAAGATACGATTGACAAGGTATCACCTACCGATGCAAGGGTACTGATCACCGGTCAAAACGGTACTGGAAAGGAACTTGTGGCGCATTGGATTCATGAAAAAAGCAAGCGTCAAGAAATGCCTTATGTGGCCGTGAACTGTGCTGCCATTCCTTCTGAATTGATTGAATCGGAACTTTTTGGACACGAAAAAGGATCCTTTACCTCAGCACACAAGCAGCGTTCGGGTAAGTTTGAACAAGCCGACGGCGGTACTCTTTTTCTTGATGAAATTGGGGACATGTCCTTGTCAGCACAATCCAAAGTATTGCGAGCACTTCAAGAAAACCTAATCAATAGAGTGGGAAGCGACAAAGACATCAAGGTGGATGTCCGAGTTCTAGCTGCCACGAATAAGGACTTAAAAAAGGAAATTGAAGCTGGCCGGTTTAGAGAGGATTTGTATCACCGATTGAGTGTGATTTTAATCCATGTTCCTCCCCTTAAAGATCGAAAGGAAGACATTCCACTCCTACTTGACAAATTCCTAGAGGACATTGCTCAAGAGAATGGAGGAGCAAAGAAAAAAGTTAGCAAAGAAGCTTTGGCTCGATTGCAAGAATTACCATGGACTGGAAATATCCGCGAACTACGAAACGTAGTCGAACGACTGGTAATCTTGGGAGAGACTACCATAAGTCTAGAGGATGTAAAAAAATATGCTGACTATTAAGTCAGCATATTTTTTTAGCTCAATCCTTTCTTAGGGGTAATTTCCTTGGCATAAGCCGGACATGGTCTGGTGGATGCACAAGAGGCCAAAGCTAAAAGTGAAATTACTAGCGCTACTGAGGCAATACGTTTCATAGAAAATCAATTAGATAGCTAAAGATGTTTATTAATTTTTTCTAAAGCAATAACTGAACCAAAAGGTTGTATCCTCAAAAATTACTGTACCATTAAGTTACAACCTCGCAGTTCGGAATGATCAAATCTTCCAAGAACCTCTAAAAACCCATGTTCATCCCATTTACCAATATCCTGGGTTTCAATAAATGCACAGGAATGAAAATTAGCAAGGTCGATTAAATTAATCCCCCCTTGACTACGACTGGCTGGACTGAAGGGATCATTGAGATCACGAAGTACCACACGCATGCAAGTAGGCACTACGTATTTGCCATTGCCTTTGGAATATACCTGTGAAAGTAGTTCGGTCATCCCATACTCGGAATGAATCGAGTCCACTTGAAAAAAATCACATAGCTGCTCATGAACCTCGGCTCGAACCATCTCTTTCCTTCTTCCCTTCATTCCCCCTGTTTCCATCACGATCAAGTTAGGAAAGCTGCTGAAAGGCTCTTTAGACTCTGCCAGGTCCAACAAGGCAAAGGTTACCCCCAAAAGCAATACTTTGCGACTTCCTTGGGAAAGCTCGGCTAGGGTTTGCAAAAGTTCCTGTTGGTTATACAAATAAAAGCCTGAAACTGCGGATTTACTTTCCTTTATAAAATGGCTTGCCATCGCAACCAGGCTGCTTCCAGGTCGTTCCAAATAGGCAGGAAGCAAAGCCAGCACATGAAAATCTGACAATGGCCCATAAGCCTGTTCAAATAACTGTTGGGCGTGATTGAGGTAAAATTCCTCAGACCAAACCAAATGCTTGCTTGTAATCATTCCTGTCGTCCCACTGCTGCTGTAAGTCTGAGATGCAGACGCTGGATTTCCACAATAAACGAGACTGTCCTTAAAAAATTGAATAGGCAAAAAGGGAATGTCTTCTACTCGTTGAATGCTTGTGGACTGAATTTTTCTTGCCTTTAAGTAGGCTGCATAAATAGGGTTGTGTTGGACCTGAAACTGAGCCAACTCTAGCGCAAAATCATCAAACTGATCCAAAGTCAAGGTTTCCAACCTTTTTGAAAAACTTTTAAATTCTTGCATCGTTTTATATCTTGGCTCCTCCTTAACAGGTCGACCTTGTTTCGGAATGTAAATGTACCTTCATCTCATGCGTTTGAAAAACTATTCTTACTTATTGTTTGGTTTTGCTTTGTTGGGGTACTCCTGCATTAGCCCTCCAGAAAATTTTCCAAGTACTCCAGAGATTGAATTTTCAAGTTTGGAGTATGTAGGAACATCCGGACAAGATTCCTTGCTGCTCACACTAAAATTTAAGGATGCAGAAGGTGATTTAGGGTTAGCTGCTACAGACATCAACCCTCCCTTCAATCCCCTGGTCTACAAAAGAGATGCAGCTGGATCGTTGATCACCTATTCCAGAAGACCAAGTAATGCACCAAGCTACAATCCCATTGACTGGGTTATAGATCCAATTGTCAATAATACAATTATCAAGGACACCGTATGGGTGGAAAAAAACGAAAATCAGTACAACATTTTCGTGCGCTTTTTCATCAAGCGAAATGGACAGTTTCGTGAGTTTAAATGGCAAGACCCACCCTTCTACACCACCTTCAACGGAAGGTTTCCTAGAATATTAACGACAGATATCGGTCAGGCAGTAGAAGGTAAGATTACCTACCGCATGCTTTCTTCCGGATGGGAATCCATTTTTAGAACAGACACCCTACGAATTGATGTGCAAATCCAGGATCGGGCTCTCAATCGTTCCAACGAGGTTTCTAGTCCTTCGCTTACACTCAAGCAGATCTCCAGAAAATAAAAAAAGAAGCTAGTCATTTTTTGACTAGCTTCTTTTTTTAGAGGGCAGGATACTTTTTGGGATTGGATTCGTGCATGATCTGGTAGACTTTCTCTACCACATCTTCTACACTTGGCTTGGAAAAATAATCCCCATCTGTGGAATAAGCTGGCCGATGGGCCTGAGCAGCTAGAGTCTGTGGGGCAGCATCCAAGTAGGCATACACACCTTGATGATCCAATACTTGCTGCATCATGTAGGCAGTTCCCCCACCCGGCACATCTTCATCTGCAAATAATACCCGGTTGGTTTTTTGAATCGATTGACCAATGATTCCATGGGTATCAAAAGGCAGGAGAGTTTGCACATCGATTACCTCCAAAGAAATTCCGATTTCCGCTAGTTCAGCAGCTGCATCTAGCACAATTCGACACATGCTTCCGTAGGTGACTACAGTCAGGTCTTTCCCTTCACGGAGCACCTCTGAAACACCCATTGGTACGGTATATTCTCCCATATTTTGAGGAAGCTGCTCTTTTAATCGGTAGCCGTTGAGACATTCAATAACCAAGGAGGGTTCATCGGATTGAAGCAAGGTAGCATACATTCCCGCCGCTTGAGTCATATTTCTTGGAACGCACACTATCATACCCCGGAGACTCGATAGAATCATGCCCATGGGTGATCCTGAATGCCAAACACCTTCCAGACGATGTCCTCTGGTGCGAACAATTAAAGGAGCTTTTTGCCCTCCCTTGGTGCGGTACGTAAGTGTAGCTAGGTCATCCGACAGCAATTGTATACCATACAAGAGGTAGTCTAGGTACTGGATTTCCACCATTGGACGAAGTCCACGCAAGGCTGCTCCGATTCCTTGACCAATAATGGTACATTCTCGGATACTCGTATCCATCACTCGCCAATCGCCATACTTGGCTTGCAATCCCGCAAAAGCTTGATTCACATCACCAATTTTCCCTACATCCTCACCTAAGGCAAAGAATCGAGGATTGTGTTCTAAGGTGTAATCAAAAAATGCTTGGAGGATTTCTCGACCATCCACTAGCGGTGAATCTTCAGTTACATGAGCTGGAATCACTTTGCAATGTCCTACTGAATACTCAGTTTGACTGTACAAATGACTGTTGTATCGGTCTTGATTTTTTTCTTGAAGTTGCAAATACCAATTCGCAAGTTCCTGCTTGATGTCCTCTCCTTCGGATCGAAGTAGAAACAAACACTTTCGAACAGTGCTGACCACATCTTTTCGAATCGGATTGATGGTTTTTTTGAGGTCATCCGCCAATTGAAGTAGAGAAATCTTGCGTGAGGATTTCTCCGCTGTAGCTCGAATTAGCAAAAGCGCCTGTTCTAATTCCTCTTTTATTTCTCCATTTAACTCATTCCAAGCCGCATCCTTCTGTCGCTTCACTTCTCCTTTCACTTCGGCTTCAATCTCATCCAAAAGGTCAGCAGAGGCAAATCCAGAGGAAACAATGTATTCTCGAAACTTTAGGATACAATCCCAATCCTTTTCCCACTGCAATCTTTCTTTGGTCTTGTAGCGCTCGTGCGAACCTGAGGTAGAATGGCCTTGTGGCTGCGTCATCTCCTCAACATGAAGTAAAACTGGCACATGCTCTTCGCGCGCCAATCTTCCAGCAGTAGCAAAAGCTTGATTCAAGGCTTCGTAATCCCAACCCTTCACCCGAAGAATCTCAAAACCCTTTTCTGTGTCGGTACGCTGTAAACCAAGTAAGGCTTCTGAAATACTACCTTTGGTGGTGTGAAATTCTTGAGGTACAGATATTCCAAATCCATCGTCCCATACAGCCACCACCATAGGCACTTGAAGAACCCCGGCCGCATTGAGCGTTTCAAAAAACATCCCTTCAGAAGTGGACGCATTGCCAATGGTACCCCAGGCAACCTCATTTCCTTGAATTGAAAAATCAGTCAAATCTTTCAACCCCTTGTTATTTCTGTACAGTTTGGAGGCAAAAGCCAATCCCAAGAGCTTTGGCATTTGAGCCGCTGTGGGAGAAATATCTGCTGCTGAATTGTATTGAGCGGTCAAGGATTTCCAAGTCCCATCCTCATTTAAGGACCGGGTGGCAAAATGCCCATTCATCAAGCGTCCTGCACTGGCTGGATCCGCTTCCACATTGGTATGGGCATACAATTGGGCAAAATACTGCTGAACAGTCAATTCGCCCAAGGCCATCATGAACGTTTGGTCCCGATAGTAGCCTGCTCTAAAGTCACCTTTTTGAAAGGCGCGAGCCATGGCAACCTGGGCTAGCTCTTTGCCATCCCCAAATATACCAAACTTGGCTTTGCCCATAAACACCTCTTTTCTTCCCATTAAGGAAGCGTGTCTACTGGTAACTGCCCATCTAAAATCTTCTAAAACCTGATTTCGTTGAATGGTGGACGCCTGCTGCACTTGATCTTGAATTTTTCCCGCCATAGGTTGAATTTTCCTAAATCGTTACATCTTGGGTTTACTTGCTGAGTTCAAAAATAGGCATTAACTGTGTATGTGCAAATTTTAACGACTGAATTTACCCATTTAAAATTTGGTATTTTTAATTATTATGAAATTTAACAAAATATTATTCCGTAAAAATTCAATTATAATAAGTTAAAGAATGTACTGAACTAGATTATCCCTCCCTGATTTTTTAGAAGTTCTCAAAAAAAAATCAAAATATTTTTTCAGAATTGCTCCTTTTTTAAAATTAAGTAAAGGTTTCTTAGAGAAAATGGAATAAACTTTTGAAAATCACTCAAAAACAGAATCGCTACCAAATAGTATTTCTTAAGTAGCTGTTCAAACGTGTTTTGCTTAGTATCTTTGTGGCAGTACTATAAATCCAAATCTACTTTGCCATGATTATAGGTGTTCCTAAGGAAATCAAAAACAACGAAAACCGAGTAGCACTCACTCCTGCGGGTGCCAAAGAATTAATCAAAAGAGGCCATCAGGTCTATGTACAACAGACAGCAGGTCTTGGAAGTGGTTTTTCAGACGAAGACTACAAAGCTGCCGGTGCGAGCCTATTGCCAAGCATCGAAGCCACCTACCAAATTGCTGAAATGATCATGAAGGTGAAGGAACCGATTGAATCAGAGTACAGCTTGATTAAGCCGAATCAACTTCTATTTACTTATTTTCACTTTGCTTCCTACGAACCTTTAACCAAGGCAATGGTAGCAAGCAAAGCGATTTGCCTGGCTTACGAGACGGTAGAAAAAGCAGATCGAAGCCTTCCACTTTTAGTACCTATGTCCGAAGTAGCAGGTAGAATGGCCATCCAAAAAGGAGCCAACTACCTCGAAAAACCATTGGGCGGTAGAGGAATTCTATTGGGAGGCGTTCCTGGCGTACTTCCTGCCAAGGTTTTGATCCTGGGCGGAGGCATTGTAGGTACCCAAGCGGCCTGGATGGCAGCTGGTTTAGGTGCCGATGTGATCATCATGGATGTGTCACTTCCTAGAATGCGCTACTTGGCAGATGTCATGCCAGCCAACGTGAAGACCATGATGTCCAACGAGTACAACATTCGTGAGCAAATCAAGCAAGCAGACTTAATTGTAGGTGCAGTATTGATTCCTGGGGCAAAAGCTCCGCATTTGATTACCAAAGACATGTTGAAGGACATGAAAAAAGGTGCTGTTTTGGTGGATGTAGCGGTAGATCAAGGAGGTTGTATCGAAACGTGCAAGCCTACCACCCATGAAAATCCTACCTACATCATCGACGATGTGGTTCACTATTGCGTTGCCAATATGCCAGGAGCAGTACCTTATACCTCTACCCTAGCGTTGACCAATGCCACCCTTCCTTATGCCATCCAATTGGCGGATAAAGGCTGGAAGAAGGCTGCTCAAGAAAATTCAGATCTCGTACCTGGTCTTAATGTGATCCAAGGGGATATTGTCTACAAAGCAGTTGCAGAGGCATTTAACATGCCATACACTCCAGTTGAAAAGTATCTTTCCTAACAGAAAAGACTTCGCATAAAAAATCCCATCGAGGCAATCGATGGGATTTTTTTTGTCAAGTGCAATCGGTCCAAACCAAATGAAGTAGCAACTTATTTATGCCTTTCTTACAAACTCTGATTTAAGGGCCATGGATCCAAAGCCCTCGATTTTGCAATCTATGTTGTGATCTCCTTCGACAAGGCGAATGTTTTTCACTTTTGTTCCCGCTTTAATTGATTTGGGAGCACCTTTGACGGGTAGGTCTTTTACTACCACTACCGAATCTCCATTGGCTAAAAGAGCGCCATTGGCATCTTTTACTTGTAATTCCCCGTTTTCTGGGGCCACTTCATCGCTAGGGTTCCATTCTAATCCACAGTCCGGACATACCATCAAGGCATCGAGTGGGTACGTGTATTGGGAGCCACAAGAAGGGCAAGGTGCTAAATTTTCCATGGGACGAATTTAATCAGATTAATCACCTTTTTAAATAGATAACATAAAGCAAGGTTATGAATTTAAAAATAGGCAAGATAAAAAAGTGCTGGAATCCCCTACTCAGGTCGTATGGATTTGGCCCATTCCAACAATTCGGCACCCAAATCCATCTGGAATCCAACTAAAATTCCATCAAAAAGTAGCAAAAAGGCCCCTTGAAGGAGAATTGATTTTCCAAATCCAATCCATCGTTCTTTTTCCAATCGAAGTCCCTTTTCAATCAAGAAAAAACCAACGGCCATGTATGCAAGGTCCAAGGCCGCATTGAAAAGGAGTACTTTTTCGATTTGTTGCTGGGCTGTCAGCACCTCCCAAAAATTTACTCCCAACGAAATCTGGCTTGCCTGCCAATAACCATACCCTGCAATCCCCAGATTCACCAAATTCCAATAGGCATTCATCTGGTGAAAGGCTTGCACTTGACCTCGGGTCTGAAAACCTCTAATGGCCCCAACCAACAAATTGAGTAGTGCCCAAGATCCCAGAATCCACATCCCCTGCCGATTGTACTCCAATCGGGTAGCATTGAATACTTCCAAAGCAGCTGAATCCTGAGCCAATGCAGGCAGCGAAAGTGTCCCCAATAGAAGGAGAAGAAAAATGCAAAAGCGGGTCAACATGGTCTATAAACCTACAAAGAATATCGAAAGTTTGAACTTATAGGACAGAATCCAGGGTATTCCAAAGCATTCGGAATCCAAAGAAACAAACCATAAGTCCAGCGAATACCTGCAGCACCTTTCGAACGGTTAGGGACATCAAATGGGCCAACTTACCCGCAAGGAAAGCTTTCGCCAAGTCAAAACCAAAGACCGTAAATAGTAAGGCTGCATAAAAAAATGCTCGATCTGAGATCCCCCAACTGGTTTTGATAGAAACCATACTCGCAATGGATAGCCAAAATAGCATGACGAAGGGATTGATGCCATTGATGCCGAAACCTTGCATTAAGGCTTTGCCTTGACTCGCCAAGGATGGAGAAGAAGGGCTAGGTGCTGCTGTTATTTTTTTTCGAAGAAAACTGATTCCAAATCCGATCAAAATCAAGCCTCCAAAAAACCCGAGGTACTGCTCCACATTTGGAATAAAAGTCAAGGCCTGGATTCCAAAGTAAGTCACTAACACATAAACCAAATCACTTAAAAAAACACCAAAGGCTAGAATGGCTGATTGCTTAAACCCATGATCCATACTTGTGGTCACCAAGGCAAAAAAAACAGGGCCAATCATCATGGAAAGCAAAAGCCCCATCTCCAATCCTTCTAAAATCGCAGCAAACATCTTCAAAAGTACCGCCTCTTCGGTTATATTTGAATTCATTCCGCTGAAAATTTACCAATGGATATCCAAGCCAACCTTGAACAGGTCAAAAAATCGTTTCCAAATCCAGCTTGTCAACTAATTGCCGTCAGTAAGACCAAGCCCTTGGCAGATTTACAGGCGGCTTATGCGGTGGGAATTCGTGATTTTGGGGAAAATAAGGTACAGGAAATTCAAACCAAGCAACCTGAGATGCCTGCTGACACCCATTGGCACATGATTGGGCACCTGCAGAGCAACAAGATCAAATACATCGCTCCTTTTGTACACCTCATTCCTGGGGTAGATTCCTTCAAACTCCTTCTAGAAATTGACAAGCAAGGCAAAAAAATTGATCGAGCCATTCCCGTATTGCTGCAAATCCACATTGCAACCGAGGAAAGTAAATTTGGCTTTGACCAGGAAGAACTAGAGGGCATGCTTACCAATCCCGAATTTGTAAATTTGACCCATGTTCAAGTGCAAGGATTAATGGGCATGGCCACCTTCACAGAGAATTTGGTCCAGATACGATCCGAGTTTCGGGGGTTGAAGCAGCTTTTTGAAACATTAAAAAAACGAACCCTCCCTTCCTTTGTAAACCTGAAGGAACTCTCCATGGGAATGAGTGGGGATTACAAAATCGCCCAAGAAGAAGGAAGTACGATGGTCCGCATCGGCTCGGCTATCTTTGGAAGTAGAAATTACCCAACCCCATGAACGCAAAACGAATCCTTCAACTCACTGGACTTTCAGGAGCAATAGCTGTAGGACTGGGTGCCTTTGGAGCACATAGTCTGGAAGCCCTTTTAATTCAAAATGGAAGGTTAGACACCTTTCAAACTGCCGTAAACTATCATTTTTACCACACCCTTGCCTTACTAGGTATTGGGATTTTGGCTACAATCAAACCTGAGTGGAAAGGGATTGCCTTCGCAGCTTGGTGCATGGTACTTGGTGTTTTAATTTTCTCAGGCTCACTTTACGTGCTGTCATTATCGGGAATCACCTGGTTAGGTGCCATCACCCCCCTAGGTGGACTAGCCTTTATCCTAGGATGGAGTTCGATTGCGTATTTCAGTTTTAAAAACAAGTAAGCTTTTGAAAAAAACAGTCCTTTCCCTCCTCTTTTCTTGCTGTATTTCTATGCTAGCAAGCGCACAGGTCTCCCAGGATAGCCTTGCCCAGTTGGATTCTGCCTTTGGTCCCCAAAGTTTCTTCGAGGGTCACCTCACCGGCTTTATGCTCTATGACTTGGAATCCAAGCAGGTCGTCTTTGAAAAAAATAGCCATCTCTACCAAATCCCGGCATCTACTGTCAAATTACTCACGCTTTATGGCGCACTTCAGGTGCTTCAAGACAGTACCCAAACGCTCCGGTACCAGTCTTCTGGAGACACCTTGAAAATTTGGGGATCGGGAGATCCCAGCTGGAAATACAAGGATTTTTTCCAGCCTGATTTTCAAAAAATCATCGCAAACCATTCAGTAGTCCAATTTTCGGATGCCAACCAGCTATCTCCCTCTTTTGGCTACGGCTGGCAATGGGATGATTATTACTTTGATTATGCACCCGAACGCAGTTCCCTTCCAATCTATGGCAACCTTGTTCAATTAGAAAAGGTGGGGGACTCCTTACAGCTTTTTCCAAATTCCTTCCAGGAAAGGCTCCAAATAAGTAGCCAGAATCTGAAAGAGCTGGAGCGCAATTTTCACAGCAACACCTTCTATTTCAATCCCAATACCTTTTTGGGTCGGAAAAAATACCTCCCCTTCCTGGTAGAACCAGAGCTTGTCACGGAGCTAGCTAGCCAGGAAACGGGAAAGCCCTGGATTTACAAATCAGATTCACTCCCAGCAACACATCAACACTGGCGTGGCGCTCCCCTATTTCCCTTGCTTAAGGAAATGATGCTTTTCTCTGATAATTTTATCGCTGAACAGGTGCTCTTGATGACCTCAGACAAGCTTTTCCAAACCTTGGATTGCGACCGTGCTGTGGATTACCTGCTCAAAACAAGCCTGGCCGATCTTCCAGACCGACCCAAATGGGTGGATGGTAGCGGTCTAAGTCGACACAATTTGATCGCACCTCGGTCCTTAGTTCGTGTGGTTGAAAAGCTTCAAGAACTACTTCCACAGGAGCAATTCGAAGAATACTTGGCGATAGGTGGAAAATCAGGAACACTAAAAAACACCTTCCAGGCTTCGGAGCCCTATATTTTTGCCAAAACAGGAAGCATGACTGCTTCTTACAGTTTGGCTGGATTGGTCAAAACCAAGTCAGGCAAAACCTACGCCTTTGCATTTATGAATTCCAACTTCCCTTTTTCAGTTTCTACTGTTCGCAAAGAAGTAGAAAAAGTAATGATCCAGGTCCGAGATCACTTTTGAAGTAGCAACTAATTGATTAAGTTGTCAGGCCCATTAATTGCCCAGTAAACCACCCAAGTCATGAATAAACGGAGTTTCTTGAAATCCTTAGGCCTCCTGGCTGCTACAGGGCCCATCTTAGGCCTGGATTTTCCGAAGGGGAATACTTCTTCAACGCTACTTCCTAAGGCCTTGCTTCGCGGGCAAACAGTAGGAATTATCAGTCCTTCTGCCGCAACAGCAGACCGGATGGAGTTTACCTACGCCAAAGAAGCCATGGAAGCCTTGGGCTTAAAAGTGAAGCTGGGCGAAAACTTTAAGAATCGATTTGGGCATCTGGCAGGCACCGATGAGGAACGGGCGGAGGATTTCAATGCAATGTTTGCCGATCCCGAAGTAAAGGCGATAGTCTGCCTTCGTGGAGGATCTGGAGCAGCACGAATCCTACCGTTGATTGATTACGAAAAAGTAAAAGCCAATCCCAAGCCCCTGCTTGGGTATTCGGATATTACCGCATTTCATTGTGCGCTGCAAAGCCAAGCAGGCTTGATCTCCTTCCATGGTCCCAATGGATCCGGGAGTTGGAATAGTTTCAATGCAAGCCAGTTTCAACAACTCTTCTTTGAGCAAAAACTACTCACCTTCAAAAATGAAATCGGCAAGGGAGATGACCTGGTAGCCAAAGGAAATCGAATCCAAACGCTTACCGCTGGAAGCGTGGAAGGTAAAATTTTAGGAGGAAATTTAACCGTATTAACAGCTTTATCCGGAACACCTTACTATCCTGATTTTCAAGATGCTATTTTATTTATTGAAGATGTAGGAGAAGACCCTTACCGCATCGATCGGATGATGAGTACACTCAAACTAAATGGTACGCTTGGGAAAATCAAAGGCTTTGTATTCGGACAATGTTCGGAGTGCAAGCCGAGCAATGGTTATGGAGCATTTACCGTAGACCAAATCATGGATCAGTACATCCTACCTTTGGGAATCCCTGCATACATCGGAGCCATGATTGGCCACATACCTCGACAATTTATAATTCCAGTTGGTGCTCGCGTTCGCTTAAATGCAAGCTCTGGAACGCTAACCTTGCTGGAGAATGTATTTAAAAACAGCTAAGGACATGTCATCGGTTTATTCCTTTTCACTAGCACTCTTCTTTTTTACTGCAATGACCTTTTCCACGCCAAATCAAGCACAGACAACCTCCTTGAGCTACCTTGCTCTTGGTGACAGTTACACCATTGGGGAAGGTGTAGGTTTGGAAGATCGCTACCCCATGCAGCTCGTCCGAGAATGGAATAAGACAGCAAAAATCCCCTTTACCTCCCCCCTGATCATTGCAAAGACGGGATGGACTGTGGACGAACTGGAAGCAGGCATCCAAGCCAATCCCCCAGCAGCTGAGGGATATGACCTGGTAACCTTGTTGATCGGAGTTAACAACCAGTACCGAGGCCGCTCTGTGGAATCCTTTGCGGTGGACTTTGAAAAAATGCTACAGCGGGCAATTGCTTTCGCAAAAGGAGATAAATCACGAGTAATCGTCCTCTCCATTCCCGATTGGGGTGTCACCCCTTTTGCTACCCAAAAAGGTGTGGATCCAGATCAAGTGTCAAAAGCAATTACTGCCTACAACCGAACCAAGAAAGAAATTTGCGAAAAGCAGGGTATACAATTCATCGACATCACGGATGATTACCGATTGGATGGTGGATTACCAGTAGGATTAGTCGAGGACCAACTTCACCCGTCCAAACTCATTTATGGACAATGGACGGGTAAATTGCTCGCAGCGCTCAAAAAAATAAATTTCTAATCCCAGACAGAACTTAATTTCAGATCCAATGAAGATCTTATGCATTGGCCGCAATTATGCAGCTCATATTGAAGAATTAAAAAATGAAAAGCCAGGTCAGCCTGTCGTGTTTCTCAAGCCAGATACAGCCCTTTTGAAGGGTGG
>JAXISU010000013.1:0-13467 GCA_034680425.1 Cyclobacterium sp. | reverse complement strand
GTTTCTGAAAGGTTAAACCTAGGCTGGTTTACTGACCGCACGAGCTCCTCAAGTAGCGCTTTCCGTTGGGTTAAGGGTTCATTCCGTAGGTCTTTTCCCTCCCATTCCAAGAGGTCAAAAGCGATGAAACTTACAGGGGCCTCAAGTAGGACTTTCTTGGAAATGGTTTTTCGGGTGATACGCGTTTGCAGAACTGAAAATGGAAGTGGAACTCCTTCGTTGTAAGCAAGTAATTCCCCATCCAGTACTGTGCCGTCTGGGACTTGATCAAGGAACTCCAAGATCTCTGGAAATTTTTCATTGACAAATTCTTCGCCTCGACTCCAGATAAATGATTCTTGCCCTCTTCGGATCAGTTGGCCGCGGATACCGTCCCATTTCCATTCGGCTATCCAATCCAAACTTAAAAA
Source organism: Cyclobacterium sp. (assembly GCA_034680425.1). Taxonomy (GTDB): domain Bacteria; phylum Bacteroidota; class Bacteroidia; order Cytophagales; family Cyclobacteriaceae; genus Algoriphagus. The sequence continues at coordinate 13,057 of JAXISU010000013.1, read as the reverse complement.
GCTTTCTTGGAAACTAGCTTCAATGGGATGTGCCAAGAAAAAAGGATAGGGTTTCGACTGATCTTCCCCCTGATCATCCGGATAGAGTAGTTCTTGCAGGCTTATTTTTTCCGGATCCCAATTGCCCATCAAGCGATGCGCTACTTGTGCTTGGGACAGTCCGGAATGGCTTGCGAGGGCTTGAATCAGTAGGTTTTGACTTACCCCGATACGAAAGCCTCCCGTGATTAGTTTGTTGAAAACGAATCGCTCCAGGCTTGTGAATTGATCCCAGGCAGTTAAAATCTTTGTTTTCTTTCCGTCTTCATCGTCCTGTGCCAAATCCTGAAGCCAATTGATCCATTCCGTTAGCGTAAGGTTATGAGTTCCAGTGGACGAAGGAAGAAGCAAGGCGATTGTTTCTGCTAGGTCGCCAACCGCTTGGTAAGATTCTTCAAAAAGCCAATCAGGGATACCTGCTTTTTCTTGGCACCAGGTTCGTAATTGTTTCGTACTCACTTGACGCTTGGGCCGTCGATGGGAAAAAATAGCAATCACCCAGACTGAATCCGTATCCGAGGCATGCTTAAAAAACCAAGCCAATGCCTCAAGTTTGTCCCCAGTTTTGGTGGATTGATCGAGTCTATGGATTAGTTCAGCAAAAATTTGCATCGATTGAAAGATCTAGTGTTGTTTTTATTCAAAAAGAAGGAGTGCTAGCCAAAAGGATTGCCTAAATTGGGGTTTGAAATAAACCACTTTTTTGGAATTGCGTTTAACAAGAAAACTTACTTCTTATGAAAAGGTTACTCCTGCTGCTTACTTTATCTTTTGCCCTGGGATCCTGTGCGGATTCTGAGGACAAGTACTTCACTGGAAGAAGTTTGGAAGTGGACCTATTTCAAGCCAGTACCTACAATTACAAAGGTAAGGTAGAATTCAAGGAAGTAGTAGGGGGAAGTTTAGAGTTATCGGTACGATTGGATGGAGCAAAGTCGTACACACAAGATGCTTTTCCTGCACATTTACATTTTGGAAGCTACAACCAAGCCGATGCGCCCATCGCACAGGTGCTGAATCCTGTATCCTCCAATAAGCTGGAATCCACTACCCTGTTGGGTTCTCTTTCGGATGGGAGAAATTTAAAGTTTGACGATTTAGCTGCCTTCGATGGGCATATCAAAATTCACTTAGCGAATGAAGGTCCCGATTACACGGTTATTTTGGTGGCCGGAAATTTAGGTCCCAAATCCAAGGCGGGCTTTGATCCGAATCAAGTGGCCGTCTGTGGGAAGACTTTTTGACAAATAAAAAGGGGCTAATCTGGTAAGATTAGTCCCTTTTTATTTTTATTCCTTTCCTTAGTTCAAAACCACGGGGAAAGTGAGATCTAAATCTGTTTCTCCACCCGCCTGTACAAAGTTGGCAAAGTTAGGATTGCTTGCTCCTGGAAAGCTTTTGTTCAGGTCGTGTCGAAGGACTACCCGCATGTTGCTGTTGTTGGTGCCTGTAGAAGAGGATACGGTTACTATGGTTTTGAGACCTAGGGCTACTCCTCCAGCATCGGCATATTGAATACTGAAGAAGCTGCTATCGAACACTTGGCCCAAGAAGAAAAACTGGTGCGCTGCAGCTTCAGTCAAAATTTCTTGAGTGATGTCTTCGCCTTTAATCGCATTTGTAACCTCAATCGTCATTTGATACTTTTTGCCTTTAGCAAGGCTGATGGACTGAATGGTAGGGGTCTTGCCTACTTCAATGCCTTGGGGGTCACTTGCTTTGAAACTTAAAACAGATCCAACTAGTGCATTTGAGGCATTCAATTCTTGGAACTTCAGGGTCACATCAGTGATTACTTCTCCATCATTCTCTTGAGTGGGGTCTTCACTTTCGCAAGAAGCGAAACCGAAGGCTACTAACGCTAGGAGGTACAGGGATACTTTTTTTAGGATTTTCATAGTAGTGAAATTTAGAATTGGTAATTGAATTTGAGTTGAAAATTTCTTCCCATATCGGCAGTGAAATACCGAAAACGGTTCATGTATTCTTTGTATTCTGTGTTCAACAGGTTGTTTACCTGCAAGCTTAGGCTCAAGGTGTTTTTGAAGAGTTCTAGTTTTTTGGAATAACCCAGGTTCAGCAAGGCATAAGCAGGAGGAGCAGGAGCAAGGTCGAATACAGGTTCTCGATGTTGTTTTGAAACGAGGGAATTGCCAAGTGTAATTCGATTTTTTCCTTGTTCTGGGTTTTTCCCAAAAGAATAGGAGAGTCCCCAGTCCATGCGATCTGATGGGATAAATGGGAAATACGTATCGTTTTCGGTATTCTTAGCCCGAATGATCGACCCTTTGGCATAGCCATTTAGATTCTCCGTGAACGAATATGTGCCAGAAAGGTCTAGTCCATAAAAGAAAGCATCCGCTTGCAAGTACTCGTATACATTAAAGGTGCCTCTCAAGCTCACGAAAGTTTCGCCGGTGGGGTTGAGGTAGATGTAGTCTCGGATCTGGTTGGCATAAGCCGTCAGCTCCAAAGTGGATCGTTTTCCTTCGAATTCGAGTCCATTTACCCATTTGAGGGATTTTTCCGTATCCAAGTTCGCATCACCCAATTCCACGGCAGCTGCGCCATGGTGGAGCCCTTGGCTAAATAGTTCATTGACATTTGGGGGTCTCCAGGCAGTACCTAGGTTGGAAGTAAAGGCCCAATTTGAATTAATCTGGTACATGCCTCCCAGAAAAACAGAACCATTTTGGTAGGTCAAATTAGCTTCCTGCAAGTCATTGCCTACGTATCTTGCTGCGGAGAGGGTGCGGTAATCGTAGCGAAGCCCTGCTTCGAGTTCTAGTGGACCTTTGATGTACTTTTCCATCAAAAAGACACCCCCATTCCTCAAGTCATAGTTGGGGATCAAAGGAGTAACTCCCGTACCAGGCACATTGCTATTGGCTTGTTGGATCAGGTGAATTCCCATGGAACCAGTCCAGTGAGATTTCAAATTGTGCTCGATAAAGAGTTCTGCCGTATTGGTAAATAATTCCAAATCTAGGCTAGGGCGTGCATTTAAATTCCCTCGTCGTCGGTCAAATTCCTGTCGATTGTTTTGTTGAAAGCCATACTGAAAATTGAGTTTCCAGGAGGGATTCAAGTGGTAATGAGCCTTAATTTTTGCCAAATGGTGGCTGACTACTTGTTTGGGGTGGTTGATGGTGTAGGTAAACTCTGATTGGGTAAATGGAGCGCCGTTCTCAATGATTTTAATTAAGTCGGAAAGATTGCCTGTGTGGGCATCCCGAAGAATACCCAATTCCGTGGTGAAAAAGCTGTAATAAGCTTCGGTACCTAGTTTGGAAGAACTGTAGCCCAAAGCCCCAGAAAGACTAGCCTCGGACATACCTGTGTTTCCTTGGTAATAATTAGGTGTTTGGATATTTCCTGCGCGTCTCGTGGCTCCTTGGATGCGGTAGCCCAATCCTGGGTATTTTCCGGATCCTCCTGCATGGGAAACAGCCACATTGCCTGCTCTTCCATTGGTATTGCCTACCAGGTTGAGTTCTGTAGTAGATTTTTTAGAAGTTGGGAGCGAAGGAGGGTTGACCAAAATCACCCCACCCATGGCTTCAGGCCCATAGCGAACCGTTTCGGCACCTTTGACCACCGTAAGTTCATCGGCAAGAAAAGGATCAATTTCTGGAGCATGTTCCGCTCCCCATTGCTGTCCTTCCAGACGAATCCCATTGTTTAAGATTAGGATTCGATTGCTGTGCAGGCCGTGGATCACAGGCTTGGAAATGGTATTTCCAGTGGAGAAGGTAGTTACACCTGCTACACGCTTGAGGCTTTCACCCAAGCTTTCCCCTCTCGATTGAAGGAGGGCTTCTCCGTAGAGGGTGGATACTGCGGTGGTCGTTTGCACGGCTTCTCGGTGCCCATGTACTTCTACACCCGTGAGCGCTACCGCCTCTTCCTCCATTTTGAAGGTTAAAATGCTCGTTGTGGAATTCAGAACTAGGGATTGCTTGATTTCCTTGTGCCCGATAAAGGTGATCTGTATCGTTTGCTGACCTGGGCAAAGACTTTTAAGTTCAAAGTTGCCATTGGCATCTGTGGCTACGCCAATAGCTGATTCCGAAAGCCACACATAGGCGGCTTCAATGGGTTGGTTATTCTCCAAATGCAATACCCTTCCCCGTAAGACGAGGTCGCATTTTTGCGCCGAAAGGGTACCCAGTGTAGCTACCAAAGCCAAACAAAGCAAAATTGCTTTTTGAATCATAGTTGCAAAAATAAAGTATAACTTAAAAATACCTAGTATTTTTGTAACAAAGTTGCAAATAATGATCAAAGGTAAAATTTATAGATGTGCAGCTGAACTAGTCAGACCAAAGCCTCGGGCAAAAAAAAGATCCAGCACTAGGCTGGATCGAATATAGGAAGGTAGGTTCTTGGTATTAATTACCCAGCCAATTTCCCCAAGGAATTCGGCTCAAAATCAAAACCAATCCAACTGCATACATCATGTAAATGCTTCGGAATTTGGCTGTAGAACTTTCCAACTTCTTGGCTCGGCTGTATCCAATGGTAATCAACACAATGGCCACGATATTGATAAGTGGGTGCTCCAAGGCAGTTAAACGCGCTGCTGCATCAGACATTGCTCCTTCACCTGAAAGGAGAGAATAGCCTACGGGGCTGACAAAGTACAGAATCAAACCCACGAGCAATTGCACATGGCATAGGATAAATGCGATTAGGGCTACTTTACGATCTTTTTCCTTAAACTCGCGACCTGAAAGCGCTCCTACTAGAGACCAAAAAATAACAAGGATGAGTGCCGCTAATGCAAGATAGGCTAGGCCTGAGTGTGTGTGTTGAAGTCCAGTGTACATGGGGTAGGTGTTTTTGTGATGGGTTTACTACTGAAATGAAATTCGATGGCAATATGTTTGAAAACTAATCTACATACAAGACTAGGCCCTTCAAATATTCTGTTTCCGGGTGAAAGCAATTGATCGGGTGATCGGCAGGCTGGGAGAGCTGGTGCAGGATCCGCACATTTCGCTTGCTTTCTAAGGCTGCTGCAGTGATCGTATTGGCAAAAAGCCGCTTATCCACCACCTGGCTGCAGGAGAAGGTAAACAAGATTCCTCCTGGTTTAATTTTTCGAAGTGCTTCCGCATTCAGGCGCTTGTAGGCCTGCACGGCATTGTGTCTTGCCTTGAGGCTTTTGGCAAAGGCTGGGGGGTCCAAAATGATGAGATCAAAATCATCTCCAATCTCGCGAATGTATTTGACTACATCTGCCACAATGGATTGGTGCTTGCCTTTAAATCCTGTATTTATCGCGACGTTTTCTTCCGTCAGGTCAATTGCTTTTTGAGAAATATCTACAGAATGCACTTCGGTAGCACCCTCTTGCAGTGCCAGAACTGAAAATCCTCCAGAGTAGCAAAAGGTATTCAGTACTTTTTTACCCTTGGAGTAGCTGGCGACTAATTTTCTGTTTTCACGTTGATCGATGAAGAAACCCGTTTTCTGGCCTTTTTCCCAATCAATTTTATAAGAAGCTCCATATTCCTTCACTAAGTCGGTTTCAGCTTTGCCCCATACCCATTCGTTGGAGGGCACAGATTCTGCTTTGGGAAGGGTTTCGGAACTTTTGTCGTACACCCCTTTGAGCTGCTTGCCATAAACTGCGCGTAAGGCTTCTGTGATGCCTTGCAGCTGCTGGTGCATTCCGATGTGATGCGCCTGAATCACTGTGGTACCGTTGTAGTAGTCAATGATTAAGCCAGGTAGCCCATCGCCTTCTCCATGAACTAGCCGGTAAACAGTCGTTTCTTTCTGTTGGGTGAGATGCAAGGCTTCCCGTACGGCATGGGCATCACGAATCTTCTCTGTCCAAAATGCAGCATCAATGGCACGTTCTTCGAAGGAGATAATCCGAACCATGATGGATCCCAAGGCATAATGTCCAATCCCCAAAAAATCATTTTTGGATGAATACACTGCGACCAAGTCTCCATTCTCGATGCCTTCTTCTTTTTTGGCAAGTGCCCCAGAAAATACCCAATGGTGTTTTCTGAGCAAGGAAACTTCTTTTCCTTTTTGAAGAAATAGCTTAGGATAAGTCATGGTTGGTTGAAGTTTTTTTAGGGAAAATCAGGCTTCCTAGGACCATCGCTAGACCGCTAGCGAAAAGCCCAATGAGATGGGTTTCTTGATCGGGCAAGTAGGATTCTGCTGCAAGATAGGCTGCCATACCCACAAATAAGGCAAGATAGGCTCCTCCAGGAGAGGATTTTTTCCAATAAATTCCGGCAGTGAGTGGTACAAATAAGGAGACGAGCATTAAAATAGACGCTCCAGCTACCAACTCGTAAATATCTGATTTCCAATAGGCCATGATGAGTGCAACTGCTGCCACTAAGATCACATTGGCACGTAAAATCCACAAAAAGTTTCTGTCGGATAAATGTTTTCCAAAATAGGGGCGAATCAAGTTTTCCGAGATGATGGCCGCAGGGGCCAAAAGTCCAGAGCTAGTAGTGCTCATAATGGCAGAGATCAAGGCACCAAAAAAGAGTACTTGAATAGGAAGGTTACTGTGCTGCAAAACCATGGAAGGCAATAGCATTTGCTTGTCTGCCAAGTACAATTCCGGATACAGGATTTTGGCTCCTAAGGCAATGAATAGAGGAAGCAAACCAAAGGTGAGGTAAAATATCCCTGCCAAATAGGTGGATTGCACAGCCACCTTTTCAGATTTGGAAGACATCACCCGTTGGTAAATATCTTGGGAGGGGATGCTCCCCAATCCAAGGATGATCCAGGCACCGAAGTAGGTGGTCCATGCAGAAAAGTTGGCCTGAGGAAAAAATTGGAAGCTCTCAGGCGGAGCTTTTTCAATAATCACGCGCACACCACCTGCCTCTTCCGCTACGAGGTAGGCTACTGCTAGCAACCCGACCACAATCAAGGTAGTTTGCATAAAGTCGGTAATGGAAATGGCCCACATTCCCCCTAGAAAGGTGTAGAAAACGACAATGAATGCAGAAATAACTGCCCCTTCTAGTAGGCTGAGATCCGTAACTGCTCCCAATACCAGACTCAAAGCAATCAGTTGCGCGGCAACATAGCCAAAGTAGGCGGGAATCATAAAGATGGAGGCGAAGAAGGCTAACCGTTCACCAAAGAGTTTCTTAAACACGTCCCCAATGGTCAGCACATTCATGCGGTACATGGGACGGAGAAAGAAAAGTCCAAACAAAATCAGGCAGAGTGCTCCTCCAAAAGGGTCCTCTATTACACCCAGAAGTCCTTCTTCGAGGTAAACCGAGGAAGCACCGAAAATGGTCTCTGAGCCAAACCAAGTAGCAAAGAGTGCCGAAGCAGACAAAAACAAGGGTAGAGATCGGCCGGCTAATACAAAGTCGTTCGAATTTTTCACTAACCTAGACGACCAAGCTCCAATAGCAAGGGTAATGGCCAGGTAAATTAGAATCGCAGTGAGAAGCACGACTGGAATGCTAACGGATTAGACTGTACCCCCGTACATTTTTTCCCGCAAGGCCTTGATTTCAGGACTCATCAGGTAGTCATCATAGGACATGCGTCTGTCGATGGTGCCTTTGGGCGTAAACTCAATCACCCGGTTACAGGAAGACTGTACAAAGGTGTGGTCATATGATGACATCAGCACAGTGCCGTTAAACTCGATGATGGCGTTGTTGAAAGCGGTAATCGATTCCAAATCCAAGTGGTTGGTAGGTTCGTCCATGACCAAGAGGTTGGGATTCTGCAGCATCATTTTGGATACCATGCAGCGAACTTTTTCCCCTCCAGAGAGAACAGAACATTTTTTAAGTGTTTCCTCACCTGTGAAAAGCATTCTACCCAAAAATGTGCGGACATAAGCCTCTTCCTGGTTTACAGAAAACTGCCGCAACCAGTCGATTAGGTTGAGATCTGACTTGAAGAAATCGGAGTTGTCGTTAGGCAAATAGGCCTTGCTGATCGTTACTCCCCACTTTAGGCTTCCCTTGGTAGGTGCTGTTTCTTCAACAATGGTTTGGAAAAATTTATTGACGGCCTGCTTGGTTTTGGAAATAAAGGCAATCTTGTCGCCCTTGTCCACCATCAGGTTGACGTCTGTAAAATAAGTGACGCCACCTTCCTTTAGCTCGAGATTTTCGGTCATGAAGATTTGGTCACCTGCTTCACGCTCTGGCTTAAAGATGATGCCAGGGTACTTTCTGCTGGAGGGCTCAATCTCATCCACATTGAGCTTTTCTAGCATTTTCTTACGGGCGGTGGCTTGTCTAGACTTGGCAACGTTGGCGGAGAATCTAGCAATAAAATCCTGAAGGTCTTTTCGCTTTTCATCCGCCTTTTTATTCTGGTCGGACCGTTGTTTCAAGGCCAATTGAGAAGACTCGTACCAGAAAGTATAGTTACCGGAGAAGATTTTGACTTTACCAAAGTCAATATCGACCACGTGGGTAGAAACCGTATCTAGGAAGTGGCGGTCGTGGGAAACGACGATTACCAAGTTTTTAAAATCCATTAAGAAGTCTTCCAGCCAGACAATGGTATCTGCGTCCAAGTCGTTGGTAGGTTCATCGAGAATCAAGATATCAGGATTTCCAAAAAGGGCCTGAGCTAGGAGCACACGAACTTTTTGATTGCCCGCCAAGTCCTTCATGAGGGTATAATGGATATCCTCTGAGATGCCAAGGCCAGAGAGGAGGGAAGCTGCGTCGGATTCGGCATTCCAGCCATCCATCTCGGCAAATTCGGATTCCAGTTCGGAAGCACGAAGGCCGTCTGCCTCTGAAAAATCTTCTTTTAAGTAGATTTCGTCCTTTTCCTTCATGATGGCATACAGCTTTTTGTGTCCCATCAGTACCGTTTTTAAGACATCGATCTCGTCAAATTCAAAGTGATTTTGCTTCAATACCGCCATTCGCTGCCCTGGCGTGATATTGACTCCTCCGGAGGTAGAATCCATGTCACCAGACAAAATCTTTAAAAAAGTGGACTTCCCAGCTCCATTAGCTCCGATGACACCATAGCAGTTGCCTGGAGTGAATTTGAGGCTTACCTCATCGAAAAGGGTTCTTTTTCCAAATTTGAGGGAAAGGTTATCTACTGAAATCATGTGTATCGCTGAATTTGAGCGAGCAAAGATAGAAAAATATCCCTTTTGGCAGGAGGCTTATTCTGCCTAATCTTTCTTTGTTTCCACTCCATTGAGGTATCAACTTCTGAAAATAGTCTAGTATATTCACTGCGATAATTAAAAACCGTCCGCTCGTCAAGATGCGCCTACTATTCCGCCTTGTATTTGCTTTACTCTTTAGCTTGGCGGCTACTTTTTCCAGCTATGCGCAGCTCTCCACCACGGGAACGGAATTTTGGGTTGGCTTTATGGAGAACAACCGAAGTCTTCCAGCTACACCAGATTATGCGGTATTATTGATTACAGCCACAGAAAATACGACTGGGGTAATCGAATATCTTGGGCAAGCGACTCCTTTTGCCCTAACAGCGGGGCAACAGTTTACTTTTCGCTTGTCCTCTGCTACTTTGGATTTGTTGCATCGGAGTTCGGGGGTGATTGAAAACCTAGGGATACACATTACCGCTTCTGGAAAAATTGCCGTTCATGCCATCAACGAGCGCTACAGAAGTGCTGACGGGACCGTAGTTCTTCCCATTACAGCTTTGGGTAAGGATCATTACATCACGTCGCATTTTGAAGTAAATCCTTCCGCAAACCTGAATATCAATAATGAAAGTACACTTTTAGTAGTGGCCACCGAGGACAATACGCGGATCGAAATCACAACTACTGAAAATTCTATTTCTGGGAACGTCAAGGGAATCCCAACAGAAATCACCCTGAATCGAGGGCAGAGCTACCAGATTAAGGCACGCGGAGATTTGACCGGATCTAGAGTGCGTGTAGTCGGAGACAAAGCCGATGATTGCAAAAAAATTGCAGTGTATGGAGGTAATAAGTGGACCTCAGTAGGGGCCTGCGGACAAGCCAATGACCATCTCTACCAGCAAGCCTATCCCATCAATACCTGGGGGAGTTCCTTTGTGCATACTGCATTATTGGGCCGTTCTTCAGGGGAATTAGTAAAGGTATTGGCAGCTGAAGACAATACCGAAGTTCGGGTAAATGGACTTCTTCAAGGCAAGGTATTGAATCGTGGGGAATGGATGTCTTTGGAGTTTGGGGCAAATGTGTCAGGCAAAATAGATACCTCTAAGCCTTCGTCCGTCACCGTATTTTCAAAAAGTCAGGCTTGCAACAGTCCTACGGACCCTTTTGCAAGTAATGGAGATCCCTTCATGATCTCCTATAGCCCTACGGAGCAATTGCTTACGGATCTAACATTTAATGCCTACACTTTACCATCTATTGTCAATCATTACGTCAATATAGTAGTCAAGGCAGGCGAAGAGAATAAAACCCGTTTGGATGGGGTAGCAGTGGGTGCAAGTTTTCAAATGCTTCCTGGAGATCCAGCCTATAAGGTTGCCCGGATAGAAATTACACAAGGAGTCCACACACTTTCTAATCCAGCTGGTTTTGCAGCCTATGTCTATGGATTTGGAAATATTGAGTCCTATGGCTATGCTGCTGGGGCCTCCCTGTCAAATTTAAATTTTGAAACCGACCAGGACTATGCCTTCGATGTAGTAGGTGATAATGTAGCCTGCCTCAATCAGGAGGGTTCCTGGACCGTGAATCCCGAAAACCCAGACTTCACCTATTTTGTGTGGAATTTTGGAGATGGCACTGCTACCAAAATTGGAAAAAATGTCGCCCATACTTATTCCAAACCAGGAAAATACGAAGTTAGCATTGTTGCCTCCTTGAGTCCCAACTCATGCGATGAACAAGAAGAAACAACTTTTGAAGTGGAGGTATTGGAGACCAAAGTGGAGTTGATTGGTTCTCAATCCGTCTGTCCGCTAGTAGAAGAGGTGATGTACCGGGTAAAAGACAAGCAAAATATCTCCAAAATGCTGTTTGAAGTGGAAGGAGGAACGATTCTGCAGGCCTATTCCGATTCGGTACTTATTCGTTGGGGTCCTTCTAATCCCAATGCCAAGGTTCGTGTGCTTCCTTTCTCTGCCAATGGTTGTCCTGGAGCTGCGGTTGAACTTCCTGTAGTGGTAAACCTTCGAATAGTGGTTACTGAGGCAGTTGGTGAAATGGAAGTGTGCTTTGATCCTTCGGTTAATTTCACCTATTCCGCACCAGATCCTTTGCCGGGTAGGAGATACGAATGGATTGTGAAGGGTGGAACTCTAGTAAGCGGTCAAAATTCGGATAAAATCACTGTCGTATGGGACCAAGCAGATGTGACAGGTACGATTGGGTACACTGCTTACAGTTTGGTTGATAATTCCTGTGCGGGAACAGCTCCAGATATTCAAGTCAAAGTTGCCAAGCAACTGATTATGAGTACCCAATCCATCATCGATGTTGCGTGTTTTGGTCAAGCTACCGGAAAAATTGAAGTGATAGCCAATGGAGGAACTCCTCCCTACACTTTTGTTTGGAGCCACGATGCTACCTTAAAAACCGTGCTCGCATCAAACCTAAAGGCAGGATTGTATTCTGTAAAGGTGATCGATGCACTTGGTTGTGAGAAAACTATCACAGGAATCGAGGTAAAAGAGCCTCCTTTATTGGAACTAGCTGGAGTTACCGCAACAGCCACTACCTGCTACGGAAAAAAAGATGGAAAGGTGAGTTTGAAAGTGATTGGAGGAGTAGCGCCATATAGTTTAGAATTTGGAGGCAAACAGGTTTTCAATGGGATTTTTGAACTCGATACCCTCAAGAAAGAAAAGTATGTTTGGGAAGTGACAGATGCGAATGGATGTAAAATCCCTGTTTCATTTGAAATCACATCCCCTCCACCTTTGGTTGTGGATGTGACTTTAGCAAAGACTGCCTGTCCTGGAGAAGACAATGGTGAGCTGCTCGTGGTTCCTTCTGGTCCAGCAGGACCGTTCCAGTATCTGTGGACTCCTTCGAGTCAATTTACGGACCTTGCCACCGGTTTGGCAAAAGGAACTTACCAAGTGCAGGTAACTGATGCTGCGGGTTGCGTATCCTTTGGTTCAGGTACGGTGATTGAGGAAGCACCCAAAATCCGTATGCCAAATGCCTTTAATCCCACAGAAGCACCAGGCAAGTTTACAGGAGTCTCCAACTGTGTAGTTAATTTTTCGATGGTGATTTACAACCGCTGGGGCCAACTCGTCTATACGGGAAATGAGGGTTGGGATGGAACTTTCGCAGGGGATAATGCCCCAAATGATACCTATGCCTATGCTACCACATACAGCTATTTGATGGAAGGCAACACGGTTCAGGTAACTTTCAAAGGTTCTGTGTTGTTGGTTCGGTAAGTCTACTTCACCGACGATCTACTGCTCTTTTGGGATAAATTCCCTAGTTTTGGTTGCCTTATCTTTTTAATGGAAATGAAAAAAATTTTGATCACCGGTGGTGCCGGATACATTGGTTCGCATACTGCGGTTGAACTTTGGAATGCAGGCTTAGAGCCGATTATTTTAGATGATTTTTCAAATTCCCAGGAAGAAGTTCTCGATCGTTTGGAAGAGATTACTGGAAAGCGATTTGCATGTTACAGAGGGGATTGCAACCAACGAGCGATTTTGGACCAGATCGCAAAAGACCATCAACTTGAAGGAGTGATTCATTTTGCAGCCTTCAAAGCCGTAGGAGAGAGTACCCAGCAACCTTTGGCTTATTACAAGAATAACTTAGGTTCTTTACTCGTCTTGCTAGAGTTTATGCGGGCAAAAGGGATTTCCAATCTGGTATTTTCTTCTTCCTGCACGGTCTATGGACAGCCAGACGTGCTTCCTGTGACCGAGGCAACCCCTCGAAAAGATGCCGAAAGTCCCTACGGAAATACCAAGAAAATCGGCGAGGACATCCTTTTGGATTACGTCAAGAGCAAACCTGGAATTCGCGTAGTGGCACTCCGCTACTTCAATCCAGTAGGAGCACATCCAAGTG
>JAXISU010000012.1:0-13473 GCA_034680425.1 Cyclobacterium sp. | reverse complement strand
TACCCAATTTCAGTTTTTTGTGACCGACTCCACCTCCCATTTTCTTAGAGGGGCCCTGTACTTCAATACTGCCCTCAAAAACGATTCCTTAGCCCCCGTCATCGAATACATCAAGATTGACCTGGCTCACCTAATCAATACAGTCACCTTTGAAAAGAAGGCAGGAAAAAATTAACTCCCTCCACCAACTCATTAAGAGTCACTAGAGGGAGTTGGAATCAATTCAAAAGGTCTTCTCAGGAATTTAACTTTTTCCAAGAAAGCAGAATAAACAAGCCCCCTGCTACGGCAATGGCACCTGCAATTACCCCTTGGGCAATCTCTCCATAAATGAAAAATCCAGTGGAAAACAGGGCTGCATACACCATGATCGTCCCTACGAGCATCAAGCCAATCTCCATTCCCAGCCTTCCTTTTTCTTGTTTCTCCGCTGGATAGCGATCCAAAACCGCCTTCCATCCTAGCGATGCAGGTTGAACTTTTCGATAAAAGGAAAGCAAGACCTCGTCTTTCTCAGGCTGGGTCAAGAAAGTGACAATCAACCAGCCTACCGTAGTGATGGAAACGGAATAGACTAGCTTTAGGTAAGATTGTGCTTCCGGAATGTCAATCCAACCCACCTTGGGATTGATGACTTCAAAGAAGATCGCTACGGCAAAAGAAATGGCCATGGCAGAGATTTCTGTGTAGGCATTGATTCTCCACCAGAACCAACGCAGAATAAAAATCAAACCCGTACCTGCTCCAATTTGAAGTAAAATCTCAAAGGCGGACAAAGCCGAAGAAAGTGCCAAAGCCAAAATAGAGGATAAGACCATTAGCACCACAGTAGAAATTCTTCCTACACCTACTAACTCCTTGTCACTTGCTTCAGGCTTGACAAAGCGCAAGTAAAAATCATTTACCACGTAACTCGACCCCCAGTTGAGGTGCGTAGAAAGGGTGGACATAACCGCTGCAATCAACGATGCCAAGACGATTCCAACCATTCCTGTAGGAAGGAAAGAAAGCATGGCAGGATAGGCCAAATCATCCCCTATCTTGTCCGCAGGAATATGAGGAAATGCCACCTGCAAATCAGCGACGGTAGGGAAGACCACCAAAGAACCTAGAGCTACAATAATCCAAGGCCAGGGTCTTAAAGCATAATGGGCAATATTAAAGAAAAGGGTGGCACCTATCGCATTTTTCTCATCCTTGGCAGACAGCATGCGCTGGGCAATGTATCCTCCTCCTCCAGGCTCCGCTCCAGGATACCAGGTAGCCCACCATTGAATAGCGATTGGCATGATAAAGAGCGGAATATAGATGTTAGGGTCGGTAAAATCTGGAACAAAGTCCAACTTGGTCGCTACCACCTCATGACTGAGCAACTGCTGAAGCGAACCAATTTCAGGCAGTTCCAGCACATAATAAGCTGCCCCAAAAGACCCTATCATCGCAATGAAAAACTGGAAAAAGTCGGTCAATAATACTCCTTTTAATCCTCCAAAAGAGGAGTAAACTACGGTTACGACTGAAGCAATAAGCAAGGTTTGAATGGGAGACATGCCCAACATTACCCCACCAATCTTGATGGCTGCCAGGGAAACTGTAGCCATGATGACTACATTAAAAAATACGCCTAAGTAAATAGCACGGAAAGCACGCAAAAATGCCGCTCCCTTGCCCGAATAGCGCATTTCATAAAACTCCAAATCGGTAGTAGCCTCGGATCTTCTCCACAACTTCGCATAGACAAAGACAGTCAACATCCCAGTGAGCAAAAAGGCCCACCAGGCCCAGTTGCCGGCCACCCCATTTTTCCGAACGATGTCAGTCACTAGGTTGGGTGTGTCAGCCGAAAAGGTGGTCGCCACCATGGACACTCCCAAAAGCCACCAGGGCATGTTCCTTCCAGATAAAAAGAATTCCTTGGCCGAACTGCCAGCTGTTTTGGCAGAGGCTAGACCGATCACCAAAGAAATAACAAAGAAGGCTGCAATAATGCCCCAATCTAAAGCGGTTACATTCATGGAATTTTGGGTTAATTGAACTGACAATAAACAAAAATATTTGGTGAAGAACACGGGGCTTTTTCAATTTTTTTCTTGATCCCTGTCCCCTGAGACGCTCTCATTTTTTTCCAAATCTTTCCGCCTCCTATCGATTGCTTCATTTCTTTCCTATTTTCGTCCCATGTTTGATGCGCTCGCCACCGCCCTGAAGCAGGCCTACCCCCAGTTTACAGATGCTCCCTTGACTCTTTCTCCTTTTGGGGAAGGACTGATCCACGAAACCCTTTTGCTCCGTCAATCGGACAACAAATGGATTCTTCAAGGATTCAATGCATCCGTATTCCGTTTTCCAGAACGCATTGCTCACAACCTCCACCTACTATCCAAGCACCTCAATCAATCCCCACTACCCTTCGAACTTCCCCTTCCTTTACTCACACGAGAAGGAAAAGGACTTGCTGCCATTGAAGGAAAGCAGTACCGCCTCTTTGACTTTGTCCAGGGCACTACCCTACAACAAGTGCAGCAACCCGCACAAGCCAGGATGGCTGCTCAGGCTTATGGGAAGTTCGCCGCCTGGGCCTCCCCACTTCAAGCAGCTGCATTTGAGGAGACCATTCCCAACTTTCACCGCCTAGACTTGCGTTATGCGCGATTGAAAGTGGTTGCTCAAGACCTGCCTTCCTTGCCTGAAGAGGAACAAGACCTCCTGGAAGGCTACCTGGCACAACAGCCTTTGATTGACTACTACTTGAAGCAACTTGCCCAGTTGCCCCTTCGGGTAATGCACAACGACACGAAAATCAACAATCTGATTTTTGCTCCTTCCCTTGAAAAGGTAGAAGCCTTAGTGGATTTGGATACCCTGATGGGAGGCTACCTGATGTACGATTTTGGGGATCTGGTCCGAACTGTTGCTTGCAGCCTACCCGAAACGAGCACCGAGTGGAATCAGATTCAGGCCATTCCGGAACTAGTTGAAGAGTTGCTTTCGGGCTACCTAGAAGGCTTGGAAGGAGCACTTTCTGCTGAGGAAAAGGATTCCCTTTTGTTTGGCGGCGAGATCATGACCTTGATCATGGGTCTACGCTTTTTGACCGACCACCTCGAAGGGAATGTCTACTACCGGGTCACTTACCCCCTTCAAAACCTCCACCGTGCGAAAAATCAGTTGATCCTACTCCAAAGTCAGCAGGCATCCCGCGCACGTATTGCTCAATTCGCTGCACAATTGTAGGAGACAAGTAGGAGTAAATCCTGAATTTTTCCTTTCCGACAATTTCCGGCAAAGTCTTGGCAAAATCCAAGGTCCTGCGGTAACTTGCTCTACCCAAAAAAAGAAGCCTTGTCTACCATCTTTGATACCCGCATCGAATACCTCAAGGGGGTTGGCCCACAGAAGGCCGAACTTTTGAATAAGGAATTGGGTATTTTCACCTATGGGGACCTGCTGCAGCACTATCCTTTTCGCTACGAGGACCGCAGCACCTTTTTAAAAATCAAAGACCTCCACGAGGAACTGGAGCATGTCCAGGTGATTGCACGAATCAAAAGCATTGACCTGGTCGGAATGGGTTCCAAAAAGCGACTGGTGGCAGTAGTGGTAGACGATACCGGAGAAATGGAGATGACCTGGTTTAAAGGCATCACCTGGGTACAGAAGAAATTACCCCTCGGCGCCTTCTATATTTTCTTGGGCAAGCCGGCCCTATTTGGTCGGAAATGGAGCATGGCCCACCCGGAGATGGAGCCCATCACGGCGGCCAACGAGACCCGAAATAAATTTCAGCCGGTCTACTCCACCACCGAGAAACTGAGGGCCCGATTTCTCGATTCAAGAGGCCTATCCCGCATTCTGGAACAGTTGCTCCCGCTAGTCTACCCACAGGTGCAAGAAACCTTGTCTCCAGGGATTCTGGATCAGTATCGCCTGATGGGAAAAAAGGAAGCCATCCGACAAATTCACTTCCCCAGCAGCCCGGAGGGACTTTCCCAGGGACGCAAGCGCTTGAAATTTGAGGAGTTTTTTTACCTCCAATTGAGATTACTTACCCTGAAAGTAACCCGAACGGAAAAATCGATTGGCCAGGTCCTAGGATCCACTCAACTGCTAACTGACTTCTACACCCAGCACCTGCCTTTTGAACTGACCAACGCGCAGAAGCGGGTGATTCGAGAAATTTTTGTAGACATGCGCTCCGGCAAACAGATGAACCGCCTCATTCAAGGAGATGTAGGAAGTGGAAAGACCATGGTGGCCTTTATCAGCATGCTCCTGGCCATCGGTTCAGGCGCACAAACCTGCTTAATGGCACCCACTGAAATTCTGGCCAACCAGCACTACGAAGGCTTACGCCACTTTGCTACCTCGATGGGCCTGCAGATTGCCTTACTTACCGGCTCCACCAAAAAAGCCGCTCGCAAAGTCTTGCATGAAGCCCTTGAATCTGGGGAATTGACCCTCCTAGTTGGAACGCATGCCCTTTTGGAAGAGGTCGTTCAATTCAAAAACCTGGGCTTGGCAATTGTCGATGAACAGCATCGATTTGGAGTAGCCCAACGGGCCAAATTGTGGGCAAAAAACGAACAGTACCAACCCCATGTGCTTGTCATGACGGCTACCCCTATTCCTCGTACCTTGGCCATGACCTTGTATGGGGACCTAGAGGTCTCCGTAATTGACGAACTTCCTGCCGGGCGGAAGCCCATCCAAACGGTGCACCGCTACGACAAGGATCGCCTCAAGGTCTTTGGTTTTATGCAGGAGGAAATCAAAAAAGGTCGGCAGGTGTACATCGTATATCCGCTGATCGAAGAGTCCCAAAGCCTGGACCTTAAAAATCTCATGGATGGCTACGAAAGCATTGCGCGGGCCTTTCCGCAAGTTCCGCTGAGCATCGTCCACGGGGGCATGAAAGCTGAAGACAAGGATTACGAGATGCAGCGATTTGTGAAAGGGGAAACGAAGATCATGGTGGCCACCACGGTGATTGAGGTAGGGGTCAATGTACCCAACGCCTCCGTGATGATCATTGAAAATGCAGAGCGGTTTGGACTCTCCCAGTTGCATCAGCTGCGAGGCAGGGTGGGACGGGGTGCCGAACAGAGTTACTGCATCCTGATGAGCAAGTACGAGCTCAGCCGGGATTCTAGAATCCGCTTGGAAACGATGGTACGCACCAACGACGGTTTTGAAATCGCAGACGTCGACTTGCGCCTTCGTGGTCCGGGTGACCTGATGGGGACCCAGCAAAGTGGCATCACTGACCTCTTGATAGCTGACTTGAGTAAAGACGCTCCACTCCTCATTTTAGCAAGGGATGCTGCACAGCAAGTTTTGGCTGCAGATCCTACCTTAGAAAATCCGGAACACTTCGCTATCCTTCGGCAGGTACGGCAGCAAAAAAAGACTGCTGTAAACTGGAGCCGAATCAGCTAAAAATAAGATTCCTATTTTTTTCGGATAAAAATTCCTCCAATTCGCTTCACCAACTGCTTTTCCTTTTCCCAAAAGAAGCGAAACTGCCCAAAAATAAAGCCATAGATCAACAGCATAATTTGGTACAAGGGCAGCACCAGCAGTAGGTACGCGAGGGTGTTCATTAATCCTCCTCCTTTTTCGATACCAAAAAAAGCAAGGATCGGATTTTTGATCAGTAAGATGGTGGTACCTGTACAGGCAAAAACAAGTAAAACCAAAAGCACTTGGGTAAGGCTTTTCAGCTGCCATTTGCTTTGCAGACGCTGCAGAAATCCAGGCTTGGGCTCAGTCATTATTCTAGCAAATTACCAGGTAAACACGCCTTCATTGAGGCTTTTGAGTGCCTGCACCTTGTATTGGGCATCGATCAAGATGGATACATTGTGTTTGCTTCCTCCAAAGGACACCATGCGAACAGGAATATCCACCAGCGAATCCATGACCGATTGAATCGCCCCCTTCGTTTCCGCTACCTGATTGCCTACCACGCAGACAATCGCCTGATTGGAATCTACCTCCACGGTGCCAAAACGGCGTAGCTCTTCTACGATTTGCTCCAAATGGCTCAAGTCATCAATGGTCACAGAGACGGCTACCTCAGAGGTAGTAATCATGTCGATTGGAGTCTTAAAGGATTCGAAGACTTCGAAGATGCGGCGCAAAAATCCGTAAGCCAAAAGCATTCGAGAGGATTTGATCTTGATGGCTGTGATGCCATCCTTGGCCGCAATAGCTTTTACCCCCGTTTCTGCCACCTCTGCTTTAATTAATGTTCCTGGGGCAGCAGGATCCATGGTATTCAAAAGCCGTACTGGCACATTGTGAAGTTGGGCTGGCCAAATGGAAGCAGGGTGCAGGATTTTGGCTCCAAAGTAGGCCAACTCTGCCGCCTCGTCAAAGGACATCTCTGCAATGGGTCGGGTTCGATCTACCACGCGTGGATCATTGTTGTGCATGCCATCAATGTCGGTCCAAATCTCGCATACCGATGCCTGTATGGCTGCAGCTACAAGGGAAGCGGTATAGTCACTGCCGCCACGCTTTAAGTTGTCTACCTCGTTGCGGTGGTTTTTACAGATATAGCCTTGAGTGATGAAGAGGCGCTGATCGGAATGCTGGGCAAGTATGGCTTTCAATCGCTCCGAAATTTTCCCCAGCTCCGGCTCGGAATTTTCATCTATGCTCATGAAATCCAAAGCTGACAGCAACACGGAGGAAATCCCCAGCTCTTCCAACAGGGTATGAAATAGTTTGGTCGATAGCAATTCACCTTGAGCTAAGATATCCCGTTGAATCGCTTCGTTGAATGAGATTTTGAGTAGGATATTCAGGAATTCAAAGTGCTCCTTCAGAATCTCCTCTGCCTTTGATCTGGCGGTTGGGCTAGCCAATAGTTCAGGGTAAAAATTCAGATAATGGGCATGCAGGTTATCGATTCGCTCCTTGGCAAGCACTTTATCGGCAGCGGCCAAAGCTTCCCCGATGCCCACCAAGGCGTTGGTCGTCCCAGATAGGGCAGAAAGCACCACTAAAGTCGGCTCTGTGCTTCGGGTGATCAAGTCCTTCACTTGATGCATCCGTTCGGGACGTCCCACGGAGGTCCCTCCAAACTTCATTATTTTCACGCGTAAATCAGTTGAATAGGTTTGTTAGAATCCAAGCATTTTGATGGCCGTAATGGCGGCCTCATCTCCCTTGTTGCCATGCTTTCCTCCCGCTCGGTCAAGGGCTTGCTGCTGGGTGTTGGGGGTGAGGACCCCAAAAATGACTGGTTTATTGTATTTCAAACTTACTTGGGTGATCCCATGTGCCACTGCATCACAGATAAAATCAAAGTGGCGGGTCTCCCCTTGAATCACACATCCCAGGCAAATCACTGCATCGATCTGCTCATCTTGCGCACACCACTGGGCGGCTAGTGAAAGCTCGAAGGATCCAGGAACCTGCTTGCGAAGGATGTTTTTGGGGTTCACGCCATGCTGAACTAGGGTTTCATAGGCTCCAGAATACAAGGATTCAGTAACCTCCGCGTTCCATTCGGAGACCACTACCGCAAAACGCTTTTTGGAAACATCAATCAAGTTGTGGGAGCTGTAGTCGCTGAGGTTTTTTAGGGAACTGGCCATAGGAAAGGATTTGGGGAAATGGGTTTAAAACAAAAAAGAGTAAGACACCATGCG
Organism: Cyclobacterium sp.; assembly: GCA_034680425.1. GTDB lineage: Bacteria > Bacteroidota > Bacteroidia > Cytophagales > Cyclobacteriaceae > Algoriphagus. The sequence continues at coordinate 5,815 of JAXISU010000012.1, read as the reverse complement.
CCTTACTCTTCTAGTATACTTTAAATAAGCATTACTTAGCGGCAAGGCCTTCCAAGCGTGCTTTATGTTTTCGTGCAGCAGCAAATTCAAAAGACTCGTAGTATTTCTCTTCGATCTCTGTGTAAGTCTTGATTGCGTCTTCGATCTTACCTGCCTCTTCCTGGGCTACAGCAAGTTTAGCCAAGTACTTTGGAGACATAAACTTGTTTTCGTTTGTACGAGCAGCTTTGGTGTACTGTGCAATCGCTTCTTCGGTCTTGCCTAGCTCTAAGTTGGCATCACCAACCAAGGAATACGCCTTTGCTTGTACTAAGTAGTCGTCAGAAGAAAACTCTTCAAGGTGCGTCAAAGCATCCTCAAATTTTTTCTGAGAAAGGTAGATTGAACCCGTGTAGAAATGGGCCAAGTTGGCCGCATCCGTACGTGGATAGCTCTCAATGATGTTCAAGAAGCCTTTGTTGATCCCATCACCATTCAGTGCGAAGTCCACGCTGTCTTGTTCAAAGAAATAAACTGCCTGAAACATTTCAGCCTGAGCTTTTTCGTTTTGTTGTTGGGTATTGTACTGGAAAAACAGAACTCCTCCAATCAATACTATAGCTACTGCAAGTACTCCTGCTAGTATTTTGCTGTTACTTTTCAAAAAATCCTCTCCATGAACTATCTTCTCTGCAATTACTTCAGGGTTTTCGATGAGTTCGTTTTGGTCTGATTTTTTTGTTTCTTTCTTAGCCATGTTGCTCAAATTTCGGTCGCAAATATACGGTTTTTATCGATTACACAAGCAGTCCCTGTGTGGCCTTCGCGGCGCTTATTCCATTACAAAAGGATAGTCTTCCTGAACGTACACGTCCTTGAAGGCATCCATACCATCTGGCCAAGGAGACTCTTCGGCAAATTTTACCGCCTCATCCACTTGAGTTTTTACTTTTTTGTTGATGGCTTCGATTTCCGCTTCGGTCATCAATTCATTTTCAAGAATGGTAGCAAGTACTTGCTCGATTGGATCGCGCTGCTTGTATTCCTCTACTTCTTCCTTGCTGCGGTATTTCTGCGGATCAGACATGGAGTGTCCTTTGAATCGGTAGGTTCTAAATTCCAAAAGTGTAGGTCCATCGCCTCGACGAGCTCGAGCGGCTGCTTCAGCTACTGCCTCGTGGACGGCCTCTACATTCATTCCATCTACTGGGAAGGAAGGCATGTCGTAAGCCTCTCCAATTTTATACAATTCGGTCACATTGGAGGTACGCGCTACGGAAGTTCCCATGGCATAGCCATTATTTTCAATCACAAAAATAACTGGGGTCTTGTAGATCATGGCTAGGTTGAAGGCCTCATGGACTGCACCTTGACGCACGGCACCATCTCCCATCTTCGCGATGCATAGATTTTTAGTGCCTGCATATTTTTCAGCGAAGGCTACGCCCAAACCCATCGGGATCTGTGCACCTACAATTCCATGGCCACCTAGGAAATTTCGTTCCTTATCAAAAATGTGCATGGAGCCCCCTTTACCTTTGGTGGTTCCGGTAGCTTTGCCATACAATTCCGCCATAATAGCTCCTGGATCTGTACCCAAACCTAGTGGATGGGCATGGCAACGGTAAGCCGTAATCCATTTGTCATCTTTGGTCAAGGCAGTGATCGCTCCAGAAGCGCAAGCCTCTTGACCGATGTATAGGTGACAAAATCCTCTGATCTTCTGTTGGCCATACAATTGACCTGCTTTTTCCTCAAAACGCCGCATTAAAAGCATGCTTTCGTACCAATACGCGTACGTCTCTTTGGAGTAGTTTACCTTGGTCTTTGCCGCTGCAGTTTTCTTTGCCATAGGGTACTGATCAAAATGTGCTATTTTAGGCCTCAAATATACTAATCCCGACCTAAAAATTAGGATGCAAAGCAAATAATTCGCCGTTCACATGATTTTAGAGTCCCTAGAACTCATTCAGTTTAAAAACCACCACCACAGCAAGCTGTCCTTCAGCCCGCAAATCAATTGTTTGCTTGGCCGAAATGGGAGTGGAAAAACGAATGTACTAGACGGCATCCATTACCTCTCGCTTACCAAAAGTGCCTTGCAGTCTAGCGATGCCTTGAGCATTCAGCACGAATCTGAATTTTTTACGGTGAAAGGCAAGTTTACGGTAGAGGCTAGTCCTTTGGAAGTGCGCTGCACCTTGGAGCAGGGGAAAAAGAAGCAGATTTTTCAAAACGGGAAGGCCGTGGAAAAAGTCAGCGACCATGTGGGCAAAATTCCATTGGTCTTGATTGCTCCTGACGATACCGAACTGATCAAAGGGGGCAGCGAGGGTAGACGGAAATTTTTCGATGGCCTCCTTGCCCAGTTGGACCACCCCTACTTGGATCAACTGATCCGCTACCATCATTTTCTCAAGCAGCGCAATGCCCTATTGAAGCAGTTTGCCGAGACGGGTCGGCGAGACCTCACCTTGCTTGCCGCCTACGAGGAGGAACTTATTCCGTTGAGTCAATCCCTTGCCAAGCGACGGGCAGCATTGATCCAAGAAATAAGCCCATTGCTGCAGAAGTATTACGAAGCCCTGTCTATGGGTCGGGAACAGGTGGGCTTGGTTTACGAGACCGAAGCGCTTCGGGAAGATTTTTCCGAATACTATTTAAGTATTCGGCCTAAGGACTTCGCAACCAAGAATTGCAATGCGGGCATTCATAAAGATGATTTTGATTTTCGGATCGATTCCCATCCGCTGCGCAAACTCGGTAGCCAAGGGCAGCAGAAGTCCTTTATCATTGCTTTGAAATTGGCACAGTTTGAATTGTTTGAAAAAGCCAAGGGAGAAAAACCCTTGCTGCTGCTCGATGATATTTTTGACAAGCTGGATGAGGAGCGCATTGCCAAGCTTCTGCAGCTGGTGTCGCAGGGCAACTTTGGGCAATTATTCATTACCGATGCTCGACCGGAGCGGTCCAAGGAAATTCTGGGAACAATTAAAGCTGAGGTGGCTTATTTTTTCGTGGAGGATGGGGTGATTCGTCATTCAGCAACTTGATTTGCATTTTCTGCAATTGTTTTTTGAGTTTAGTAAAAATTACTAAAAAACGGTTCAAAAACAGGAGCCAAGAACTTGTTAGTGTTGATAGTTACTTCTAACTAGCTATTCTTACATGACGGTTTTTTTGGATAGAATCCATCAACATTTATGTTTCACTTTAGGGAAACTTTTTTAACTTTACACTTTGGAAAAAAATCAAAAACACAGAAAGGTAACGTTTTACAAAAACTACTTTCAAGACTTCTTTTCCCAACAAAACGAGAAAGTAAAAGCAAAAATTGTTTGGACTTTTGACTTGGTTGAAGATTTACCAAGAGTACCTGAATCCTATCTGAAACACCTAGACAATACGGATGGCCTTTATGAAATCCGAGTTCAACTTGGGAGCGACATATTTAGAATTTTCTGTTTTTTTGATCAAGGACAATTGGTTGTGTTAGCGAACGGATTTAAAAAGAAAACCCAAAAGACCCCAAAGAAAGAAATAGAAAGGGCACTCAAAATAAAGGCAGCTTATGAAAACGAAAGGTAAAAACTTGATGACCCTTGAGGAGTTTAAAGAAAAAAACTACGGCAAACGTGGGACAAAAGAGCGTGACGAGCTTGAAGCGGGCTATGAGGCATTTAAAATTGGGGCCTTGATTCAACAGGCCCGTTTCGAAAGGGGAATGACACAGGAGCAACTTGCAGAAAAGGTTGGGACAACAAAATCCTATATTTCCAAAATTGAAAACAATATGAAAGAAGCTCGAATTTCGACGCTTCAAAAAATCATTGAGCTTGGTTTTGGGGGACGTCTTGAACTTTCGATCAAACTTTGAAATCGAAAATTCGACCTCTGACCAAGTAATCCATTCATCAAAAAATAAGGGGCCGAAGCCCCTCTTTAGTTTACCATAAGGTAGTTGGATATTCACCTTGCTCGTGTAGCTGCTGCAAGGCCTCAATCACTACTGGTCGATCTTCGGTATAGGTTACTCCAAACCAGGTTTTCCCTCCTGGCAAAATCTCAAACGCCGCTTCATTGGCTTGAATCAGGTTATTGGCTACGGTAGGAATGTAAAATTCTGACTTCAAATTGTCCAAGTTGGCTGGTAAAAACTCCTGCCACATGGTTTCAATAGCTTGGAACACCGCAGGGTGAAATCCCCAGAAATTCATACTTACCGGCGTGTTGGGTGCAATTTCCAAAGCTTCCCCTTCTCCACGACTGAGAATTTTGTCACCCTCCTGCGCAATGGAAGTTCGCTCAGTCATGCCGATCAATTGCCCTTTGGCATTCGTTTCGCATACCCCACGACTTACTGTTCCGTGTGCTGATAGCACATTTTTCAAGGCATAGCCCACCATGGCATGCAAATTAGGCTGAACGTCCGTGGTCAAAAACTTACCCAAAACAGCAAAGGCTTCTTTTCCATAAAAGTCATCTGCATTGATCACTGCAAAAGGCTCATGCACCGCATCTTTTGCACAAAGTACCGCATGCGCTGTTCCAAAAGGTTTGACACGATCCGCTTGCTTCAGATCGGCAGGCACAAAACTGTCTAAAGATTGCAGGACCCAATCCACTTCAATTTTCCCTTGAAGCTTGGGCATAAACTTCTCCTGAGCAATTTCCAGAATCTCCTGCCGTACGATAAATACGACTTTTCCAAATCCGGCTCGGATGGCATCAAAAATTGAATACTCCAAAATAGTCTCCCCATTCGGGCCAAAACCATCAATTTGCTTGTTTCCTCCATAGCGACTGCCCATTCCGGCCGCTAAGACTACGAGTGTTGGTTTGCTTGTCATTGTATCTCTTAAAAAAACGTAGGCAAAATTACCCCGAATTCTATTCCGAACAAATACAGGATCATTTTCATTAGATTCATTTTTAAACCTATTTTCATTTTTTTAGCATTATTTTTTTCTTTTTGACTTCATTTTTAAACTAGTTTATTATTCAAAAACACATTTTTTTATTTTTTTGATTCTTTTTTAATCTATTTTTTTGATTTTATGTAAATTATTGACTTATTTTCCATCCTGTTTTCAACAAAACCTCTCCTTCCTTGAAAAAATGAAAAAAATCGAAGCCATCATCCGCACCTCTCGCTTTGATTACATCCACCGATGCATCTCCAAGTTGGGCGTCAAGTTTCTCTCCTTCTACGAAGTAAAAGGGATGGGATTTGAACATGCCCGACAGGAAACGTACCGAGGAGTAGCCTACGAGCCCGCTTACATCCCGCGCACCAAACTTGAGATCGTCGTTCCAGACGATATGGCAGAAGGCGTCATCAATTGCATCCTCCAAGAAGGAAAAACCAACGAAGTAGGTGATGGAAAAATCTTCGTCTACGAAGTATTAGAGGCCTACCGCATTCGCAACCAAGACACGGGCGAAGCTGCTCTTTAATCACTCCTATTTAAACCAAACGCATTTGCTCTCTCACCTATGGAAGCACCTATTCAAGACCTTTTTACAATCAACAACCTCTGGATGATGATATCCACCTTGTTGATTTTTATCATGCACCTCGGGTTTGCTACCCTAGAAGCTGGCCTTACCCGAGCCAAAAACACGGTCAACATCCTATTTAAAAATACAATTATTCCTGCCTTAGGACTCCTAACCTATGCCTTTGTGGGATTTAATTTAATGTATCCGGGGGCAGATTATGCGGGATCCTTCTTCGGATTTGCAGGCTTTGGCCTTACGCTCCCCGAAGGATGGGACACTAGCAACTACAATGCAGGCTACACCTATTTTACCGACTTTATCTTTCAAGCCATGT
>JAXISU010000011.1:0-13718 GCA_034680425.1 Cyclobacterium sp. | reverse complement strand
GCTGCCGCTCTACCAACTGAGCTACTCCCGCTTATTCCCGGTTGCCCGGTTATTTTTTTGCCCTGCAAAACTACAAAATAAATTTGTTTTTATGCAAGTGTGGGGGAAACAGGATTCGAACCTGTGAAGACATAAGTCAACGGATTTACAGTCCGTCCCAGTTGGCCGCTTTGGTATTCCCCCAACTGCGCTAAAATTCAACGAGAATTTTCCCTTTAAACTTTAACGGACTGCAAAATTATAGCCTTTTATCAAAGTATCAAAGTGAGTTTCTGAAAATTGGAAAAAAATTCTCCAAACACCCCTCAATCTTTTAAAAATCAAGCAATTAATTTTCCTCTTTTAGCATTTCTAGGTAATACGCATAGTAGGATTGCAATTCCTCCGACGTTTCTTTATCAGACGCCTCCTCTAGTTTGCCAAGCACCCCATCCTCTGTCGCAAATCCTAGCAAGGCTTGAAATGCCCCTAAGCGTAAGTAATCCTTCGAATTAAAATTTAAAATGGCAAATAGGTTGGCAATCGGAGGTCCCTTAGCCTCCACCCCTACCTCAAGGAAGTAACTTCCGTAATAGCCCAGGAAATAGTACAAGCCCTCCCCGCGTAAGGTGGACAAGGTCTTCTCAAACCAAGGCCCTTTGCCAGACACCTTATTCGTAATGTAATATTCTGCCAAGGCTACCGCGATTCTAAAATTGGACTCTCCCTCAAAGGACTCCATCCAAGAAGTCTCCATTTTGGACTCCTCTAAAAGCGCCAAACCCATCAAGGCGGCTCCAGCTACCAAATAAGAGGGGTCGCGAGCCAAACGCATCATGGCTCCTTTATAAGCCGTAGGGTTCCATCCCGTCAATACCTCCAAGGCACTGGAACGCACCTTGTTTTCAGGATCTTCCTCTGCTAACCGGTACACCTCCGCCTCTAATCCAGGCAAAACTTCTTTCCATTCGCTATCCCCCTGCAATAAAGAAAGTCCACGCTCCCGTACGGCAGCAAAGGAATCCTTAATTACCAGTGGGAATATTTCGGTTAATTCGGCACGAGCCTCTCGAGCCGCCAAACTATCCAAAGCCTCGTACCGGGCCACGCCCAGTTGGGATTCCTTAAACTGCTGCAGGTACTGGGCATTGCTCAACACCTGACCCCCTTTCATCAACAATTCCTGTCCCTCATTCACGTAGAGTACAGAGATGGGGTAGCCATTTTCCAAAGCCACTTCCTGCTCCGCTTCGGTCACACGAACTGTTTTGGTCTTTCTAGTGTCACCCTCATACCAACTCAAGGTGACGGGGACTTGAAAAACCGGCATATCATTAAACAGTTGCAATTGGGAGAAATGAACCAATAAATTCTCCGGCTGTGAATAATCTACCTCAACTGCCAACTCTGGATGTCCTTTGCCAAAAAACCATTGGTTAAAAAACCAATTCAAATCTCGACCACTTACCCGCTCCATGGCCAAACGTAAATCATGTGCCTCCACCGCTTGAAAAGCATGTTGAGTCAAATACAAGTTCAGCCCTTTGAAAAAAGCAGCATCGCCTAACTCTCGTCGCAGCATGTGCAAGACCAACCCGCCTTTATTGTAACTGTGCGCATCAAACAAGTCCTCGGCATCCGCATAATTGAATCGAATCAATTCCTTCGGCTCAGCATCCGCCTCTGCAAAATAGCCTTCCTTCTCCACCACCAACTTCAAATCTGCCTGATCTTGACCGTAGCGCTTTTCATTCCACAGGTATTCGCTGTAATTCGCAAAGGCCTCATTCAAGGTGAGATTGGACCAGGATTCGGCAGTAACCAAATCCCCAAACCACTGGTGAAAGAGTTCGTGTGCGATGATGTAATCCCATTCTGAATCCAATGCCTCGCGCTCATCCAAGAGCAATTCTTCCATAAAAATGGACGCCGTAGTATTTTCCATGGCGCCAGATACAAAGTCCCGAACTACAATCTGATCGTATTTTTGCCAAGGAAATGGTACCCCTAGTCGCTTTTCAAAATAAGCAATCATTTCAGGCGTGGAAGCAAAAACCTTGGCAGCACCTTTTTCAAATCCTTTTTCTACATAATAACCCAAGGGCAAATTCCCATGGGAAGCTGTCACTTTTGCAAAATCCCCCACGGCAATCGCCACCAAATAAGGTGCATGAGGCAGGTCCATTTTCCAGTGATCTTTTCGCATGCCATTTCCCAAGGACTCCTGTTTGTGCAGACGTCCATTGCTGATAGATACCATGCTATCGGGTACAGTCAACCAAATGTCATGTGTGAGACGCTCGTTGGGCCGGTCAATCGTTGGAAACCATTTGCTGCTGTGCTGGGTCTCTCCCTGTGTCCAAAGCATCGTTGGCTTGCCTGGAATCGTATCTAGAGGGTCAATAAAGTACAGCCCTTTCGTATCGGTGATTGCCGCAGAACCTTCGCCTGAGTTTCTTTCTGGAAAGGCTACATAATTGATTTCAAGTTCTACAGTGTCCCCTGGAACCAATTCTTCCGGTAAATACACCTGCAATTCCTGCTCATCGTATCGGTAAGAAAGCGTTTCTAACTGACCCTTCTGTACTCGTGCTACCCGACCCAACTCAAGATCTTGGGCATCCAAGACAACAATTTTTTGCGGATAGAAATATGGGGTTAGACGAAGTTTTGCTTTACCAATGACCTGCTGACTTTTCCAATCAAACCCAAGTTCCAAGTCCATGTGCAGCAAATCCATGCTGCGCGTGGCCGCTGCTTGGTAGGGAAGCGCCTCTTCCTCTATCCAAAAATCTTCCTCCTCCATAGCAAGGGTATCCCATGCCCCATCCCCATCGGATACTATTCCAGAAGTGGATTTACATCCTTCCAAAACTCCCATCAAAGCAAGGAGCAAAAACGAAAGAAGGAAGGTGTTTAAATTTATTTTTGGACAAAGAGGTTTTTGAGTCATATTTGAAGAAATTCGCAAGTGCCTGGACTGGGCACGTCCTGTTCAGAAAACAAATTAGCAAGAATGTTTTCAGTAATCCTTCAAGACACTACCTATTCGGTAGAAAAAAATGCAGACGAGACGCTCGTCAACCAGCAGGCCCTCACTTGGGACCTCAAATGGATGGGAGATCGAAAGATCCATCTCATTCAAGGTGCTCGGTCCGTAGAAGCCGAATTGCTGAATCTAGACTTAGAGGCAAAAACAGTACAAATCCGATTGGGGCACAAGACCACAACGCTGCAGCTGAAGGATCGATTCGATTTACTGTTGGAGCAAATGGGCATGAATACTACTGGAGCTGGCAGCCTCAAAGAAATTAAGGCCCCCATGCCTGGTTTGATCTTGGACCTGAAGGTAGCCCCAGGTGACCAAGTTCAAAAAGGAGATGTCTTGTTGATTCTAGAAGCCATGAAAATGGAAAATAGCATCAAATCCCCCGGCGATGGAGTGGTGAAGGAGGTCAAAGTCTCCCTCAAGCAATCTGTCGAAAAAAACCAGGTCCTGATTCAATTCTAAGTTTGAAGCACCCTTCTCCCCAAGAATTTTTCAAAAGAAAGAAGAGAATCTGCTCTCATTTTTAGGAGAGGCGCAAATTTCTAAAGGGAAGAAAGTATATTTGCTAGGTTGAATAAATGATTCAGCCAAGCAGCGCTCGGGAAATTGATGGATAAATCAGTTTTTCAGTGTTGGCAACCCTAAATTTACCCAAGCATTTACCTACCAATCCATGAAATACAAACGCATCCTGCTCAAGCTCAGCGGAGAATCACTGATGGGCGAAAAAAAATACGGCATCGATCCAGCAATCTTGCAGCAATACGCGGAAGAAATTAAAAAAGTAAAGGACATGGGCGTAGAGATCGCCATTGTCATTGGAGGAGGTAATATTTTTAGAGGAGTGCAAGCAGAAAAGTCCGGTATAGATCGCGTGCAAGGAGATTACATGGGCATGCTTGCCACCCTGATCAATGCGATGGCCCTGCAAAGTGCCCTAGAGCAAATTGGATTGTTTACCCGATTGATGTCTGGAATCAAAATTGAAAGTGTGTGCGAACCCTTCATTCGCAGAAGAGCGATTCGCCACCTGGAAAAAGGAAGAATCGTCATTTTCGGAGCAGGAATTGGCAACCCTTACTTTACCACAGATTCTACCGCAGCATTGAGAGCTATTGAAATTGAATCCGATGTGGTGCTAAAAGGTACTCGTGTAGATGGTGTGTATACCGCAGACCCTGAAAAGGACCCAACCGCTACCAAGTACCAGAACATCTCCTTTACCGAGGTGTATGAGAAAAGCCTCAATGTCATGGACATGACGGCTTTCACCCTTTGCCAAGAAAACAACCTCCCCATCATCGTGTTTGATATGAATAAAACCGAAAACCTAACCAAACTGGTTAATGGGGAGCAAATAGGAACTCTGATCACTGTATAAACTGAATCCAACTCATGGAAGAAATCGAATTGTACCTTGACGAAGCCAAGGAATTGATGCAAAAAGCAGTAGACCATACTGCTGCCGAATTGGTGAAGATCCGCGCTGGAAAAGCAATGCCCAACCTACTGGATGGGGTATTTGTAAACTACTACGGATCTCCAACTCCACTTTCTCAAGTATCTTCCGTGACTACTCCGGACGCGAGAACACTTGCCATCAAGCCTTTTGAGCGTAACCTCATCTCCGAAATTGAAAAGGCCATCATCAACTCCGACCTAGGACTTGCTCCACAAAACAACGGGGAAATCATCATTTTGACCATCCCCGCATTGACCGAGGAGCGAAGACTTCAGCTCGTGAAAAATGCGAAAGGAGAATGCGAAACAGGCAAAATCTCCATTCGAACTGTACGAAAGGATACCAATGAATCTTTACGCAAACTGCAAAAGGAAGGTGCTTCTGAGGATGCCGTCAAACGCGCCGAAGACCAAGTCCAAAAATTTACCGATGCCTACTCCGCAAAAATCGACGAGCTCCTCAGCAAGAAGGAAGTCGACATCATGAAGGTGTAACTCTTTTTAAAGTCCCGAAGTCCTCGGGACTTTTTTTTGCCCTTACGGCACCAACCAAACGCCCTGCCAACCAGAAGCCAAGTCATATTGGATCCGTAAATGTCCTTCTCTTGCCAATTGAAGCACTTCTAGGGAAAGTGGTGAAAATTTCAACACTGAAAAATAGGAATGCTCCGAGGATGACTCCCATCCAACAGCAGGCGCCTCAACTCGAGTGCCTGGACCGAGTTTGCTCTGGTATTCGGACCTTCTCTTCTCGGAAACCCGCTTCCAATGCTCCTGTGCAAGTTCATCCTCCACATGAATTGTGGCCAGGGCTTTGACCCGTACTTGCACCTGTTTTTTGGGATGGTAAAAATGCAAACTTACCCGAGGTACGTCTAGCAGCTCCTGCACTTTGGAGGACCGAACATCGGTGTACGCTAGGAATTCCAAGTCAGCTGTGAATTGACGCAGGACCACCGTTCGAACCTGAGGAAAATTGGTCCCAGCTGTGGCCAAGGATAGGTATCGGAAAGGATGCTTGGGGTCCAAGGCACCACGCTGCAATTCGTGGAGAAGGGTCTGCCAGATTGCAGAAAGGGAGTCAGTAGCACTAAAAAGCATCGATTGATTTTTTATACTAACACAATTAGCAGGCTAGGGTTTAAAATTCCAAGGACTCAACAACGAGTTTCATGGAAAGAAAAACAAAGAGGCCCCGGTTTGCGGAGCCTCTTTGCAAGTAATTTGGTTCGAGTTAGTTCAACCCCACAGGAGCCTCCAAGTTCTTAAAGTACACCTGCTTATCGGCATCCAAATCCACCAGCACTGCCGCATCGTTCTTGATGTAGCCTGCCAATATCTGTTTGGAAAGTTCATTCAAAATCAGGCGCTGCATGGTCCGCTTCAGAGGTCTTGCACCAAAATTGGCATCAAAGCCCACCTCACCCAAGAAATCAAGTACCTCGGTAGTCGCTTCGATTTGAATGTTCGAATCCGCGAGTCGCTTCTGAATCTCTCTCCATTGGATGTCTACAATCTTGCGGATTACCTTCTTATTGAGTGGTTCAAAAAGGATGGTTTCATCGATACGGTTTAAGAATTCCGGACGAACGGACTTTTTGAGTAAGTCAAACACCTCAGCCTTGGTCTTCTCCAGCACTTCTTCTCGGTTCCAATCCTCCATTTCCGCAAAACGCTCCTGAATGAGGTGCGAACCGATGTTGGTGGTCAGAATGATGATCGTATTCTTAAAATTGGCCAATCGTCCCTTATTATCGGTCAATCGACCATCGTCCAGCACCTGAAGTAGAATATTGAACACATCCGGGTGTGCCTTTTCGATTTCATCCAGAAGGATCACGGAATACGGCTTTCTACGAACCGCTTCAGTCAATTGCCCGCCTTCATCGTAACCCACATAACCTGGAGGTGCTCCTACCAATCGGCTGACCGCATGTCGCTCTTGGTATTCCGACATGTCGATTCGGACCATGGCATTTTCATCGTTAAAGAGGTACTCCGCAAGGGCTTTGGCCAGTTCAGTTTTCCCCACTCCGGTAGTTCCCATAAAGATGAAACTCCCGATAGGTCGTCTTGGATCCTGCAAGCCCGCTCTACTTCTACGCACCGCATCAGAAAGTGCCACGATGGCCTCCTGCTGTCCAGCTACGCGCCGACCCAGCTCGTCCTCCAAGTGGAGCAATTTCTCCCGCTCGGATTGGATCATTTTGCTCAAGGGAATTCCCGTCCACTTGGACACCACCGAAGCAATGTCTTCCTGGTCTACCTCTTCCTTGAGTAGAGGAGAGCCTGCCTGCATGTCCGCGAGTTGAGATTTGAAGGACTCCAATTTTTTCTCCGCCTCCCCAATCTTCCCGTAACGGATCTCAGCCACTTTCCCGAAGTCTCCCGCACGTTCGGCTTGTTCCGCCTCCAACTTGAGTTTTTCGATGGCTTCCTTTTCACGCTGAATGCCCGTGATCACGGCTTTTTCACTCTCCCACTTGGCTTTCACAGACTGTCTTTTCTCTCCAAGTTCGGCAATCTCTTTGCTCAAGATTACCTCCTTGTCCTTGTTATTTTCACGTCGGATGGCCTCCCGCTCAATTTCGAGTTGCATGATACGACGGTTCAACTCATCCAATTCCTGAGGTAAGGAATCAATCTCCATGCGCAACTTGGCTGCTGCCTCATCCATCAAGTCGATGGCCTTGTCTGGCAAAAATCGGTCGCTGATGTAGCGCTGCGAAAGTTCCACCGCGGCAATCACTGCGTCGTCCTTGATGCGGACCCCATGGTGCAACTCGTACTTGTCCTTGATTCCTCTCAAGATAGAAATCGCATCTGCCGCGTCGGGCTCGTCGACGATCACCGCCTGGAAGCGGCGCTCCAAGGCCTTGTCCTTTTCGATGTACTTCTGGTATTCTTTCAGGGTGGTGGCTCCAATGGCATGCAGCTCGCCACGTGCCAATGCCGGCTTGAGCAGGTTGGCCGCATCCATGGCACCTTCGCCTCCACCTCCGGCACCGATGAGTGTATGGATCTCGTCAATGAACAGGATGATTTCCCCTTCTGCATCGGTCACTTCTTTGATCACCGACTTGAGACGTTCTTCAAATTCCCCTTTGTATTTGGCGCCTGCAACGAGTAGGCCCATGTCTAGGGAAATGAGCGTCTTGGACTTCAAATTTTCTGGGACATCCCCAGAGACGATGCGCTGTGCCAAGCCTTCGACGATGGCCGTCTTGCCCACCCCCGGTTCACCGAGTAAAATCGGGTTATTCTTGGTACGTCGAGCAAGAATCTGCAACACACGTCTGATCTCTTCGTCACGACCAATGACAGGGTCAATTTTCCCCTTCTTAGCCATTTCATTGAGGTTCTTGGAATATTTTTCCAAGGCTCTGTAGGTACTCTCTGCGTTTGGATCGGTCACTTTAGTTCCTTTTCTAAGTTGGTTAATCGCTTCTAAGAGCGCTTTTTCAGTAATTCCTTGATTTTTCAATAGCTGAGCTACGGTATCGTTCCCAGCCAACACTGCCAAGAGCAAATGCTCGATGGCCACATAGGCATCTCCAAAAGTCTTCAAATAGTCCTTCGCCTTGGTCAGTACCTGCGTTGCGGAAGAAGACAAATAGGGTTGCGCATTGCCACCACTCACTTTAGGAAGTTTTTGAAGTTCCTCGTCTAGTTTTTGGTTGAGTAGCTGCTGGCTAGCACCCAGCTTTTGTAACAGAAATTGAGAGACATTTTCGTCCTCCAAAAATATCCCTTTCAGCAAGTGGGAAGTTTCAATCGCAGGACTCCCAGAAGCTTGTGCGAGTTCTGCCGCCTTTTGAATCGCCTCCTGAGATTTGGTGGTAAACTGCTTAAAATCCATGGTAGGGTTTGGTTTAGTTTTCCTTGCTTTCGCTTTAGGCTATTCAGCAAAATGACCACCAAACTAAATTTTCAGCCATTCTGTCCTAAAAACATAAAAAATTGACTTTAATCATGAAATTTTGGCAGAAAATTTAGAAAACCTCACCAAAAATCTTGAATTACTAGGCACCCAAAAACCACTAAGCTGCAGCCACTAGACTCGGATTAGCTTCATGAAAAAAAGCAAGCAGCTCACCGCTTTAGTCTTGATTTTCGGCGAAATCAGCCACTGCACGCCACACCCGGAAGATATTTTTGTGACAAATTTTTTCAAGATCCTCCTTTGAATATCCTCGTTTCAGCAGTTCAGCAAGGAGATTGGGAAACATGGATACATCCTTTAATCCTGTGGGCAAAGAATCTCCTACGCCATCAAAATCTGAACCCAAGCCTACATGATCGATGCCTACAAGTTGAACCACGTGATCAAAATGGTCGGCGACCCGTGCTACAGTAGGAAAAGGATTGTGCTGGGCCGTGTATTCTTGGATGTATTTTTGGGCTTTAGGATCTCTTCGTGAAAGGTTATTTTCTGCAAGCCAGTTGACTACGTGCTCACGAACTTGTGCAGATCCTGAGGCATAAGCGGAATCTATAAATGTTCCTCCAAAATTAATGAGCATCACCCCTCCATTTTTTGCAAGCGCTTGAATCAATTCATCACTCATGTTGCGCTCAAATCCAGGTGTAAATTTCCGGACCGAAGAATGTGAGGCAATCACAGGGACCTTACTGATCGCAAGGGCATCTCTAAAAGTATTATCCGAGACGTGACTTAGATCAACCATAATTCCTACGCGATTCATTTCGGCCACCACCTTTTTCCCAAACTCACTCAGCCCCCCGTAGGTGGCTGTGGTATCGTAGCTCGCATCGCCGATTAGGTTGTCTTTACCATGGGTAAGTGTGATGTAACGAATCCCCCGCTTATAGAAATACCCAACATTGCCTAAGTCATCTTCAATACCGGCTCCATTTTCCATACCCATGGGAAGAGAAATTAGCCCTTTTGCAAAATTCGCCTCGATGTCTTCCGGACTATAGGCCATGGCAAACTTATCGGGAAAAGTAGCTGCAAGTCTTTCTGTCATCAAAATCAAGGAGTCCGCAAGGGCTTTGGACGCTCCAGGAATCGCTTGATTTCCGGCCGGTATGTAAATGGACATAAATGGAGCATCTAGCCCACCTTCCTTGGCACGAGGATAGTCAAAGTTGCCATCTGGCGTACGTACAGACACATCCAATACCTCTCGCTGCAAAGTAAACCCACCTACTTTCATCCGATAAGGCAGGTCCACGTGTCCGTCTACCATAATCGTAGCTTGGGCTATTTCTTTAGCCGCCTGAAGACGCGCTGCATCCGAAAGTTTCGAATAGTCAATAGCGCCTTGTTGTGCCACACTAGCGTTTACCAAAAGAAAAGTTATTCCAAAAATTAAATAGCGTTTCATAGCTGTAGGGAGTTGGGGATACGGGAAGTTAAGACCTTTGAGAAAGGAATCAAAAAAATCATTTTTTCAAAACCCGTCTAGGGGGCTTAGAAGGAGGGTGCTGGGTTACAAGTTGAACTATTCTACCCGTTTTTTGCTTTGTATAAGTGTCGGCTTCTCGAAATAGACATCACTGAAGCAGGATTTTCTTGCTCCCTGAAAATTTCTGAGAAGGAGGAAATCAGGTCGCCATTTGACCGCTTGTGGAATCCTCGAGTCAAAATCAGGTTTAAAAATCAATTTCCAATCTTTAAAACCTATCTTCACTCAGTTTTTCGCTTTCAACCTAGAAACACTACATCCAAAAGATGAACTCTAAAGAAATCAATTACGAATTAGAAAAAAACATGGAAGTCATCTCTCAGCTAGATGATTTTGTGGGCCATGCCGTAGACACAGTGCTTGTAGATCCGGAGGATTGCTGGCAGCCAACGGATTTTTTGCCTGATTTTTCCAATCCAGAAGCAATGGAAGAAGTTAAGCTTCTTCAGCAGCGTGCAGCAGGGATCCCCGATACAGTATTAACCTCCTTGGTGGGCAACATGATTACCGAAGAGGCCTTGCCATCCTACCAAACCTACTTCAACTTACTCGAAGGAATCAATGTAGACAAAAGCTTGCTCTCTCCCTCTGGATGGGTGCGCTGGTCCAAGGCTTGGACTGCGGAAGAAAATCGCCACGGAGACCTTTTGAATAAGTACCTCTACCTCACGGGAAGAGTGGACATGCGCGTGGTCGAACAAACAATCCACCGCCTCATCACCAACGGATTTGATCCTAAATCAGAATCAGATCCCTACCAAGCGATGATTTACACCTCTTTCCAAGAGCGTGCTACCAAAATCTCGCACGTCAATACCGGCAAACTTGCGGACAAGGCGGGAGATCACCTGCTCTCCAAAATCTGCAAAACCATTGCAGGGGATGAGGCTAGACATGAAAAGGCATACAAGAGTTTTATGTCTCAAATCTTCGACATTGATCCAAGTGGAGCGATCACTGCCTTCGAAAAGATGATGCGGAAACAAATCGTCATGCCTGCAGCCCTGATGGGCGAAGGAAGTAGTCGTCCGAGCATTTACAAGGACTTCGCAGAAATCACACAGAAAATCGGCGTCTATACTGGCTGGGATTATGCGCGCATCATCGAGCACCTGGTGGATTACTGGAAGATCGAATCGCTCACTGGATTGGATGCTGCTGCTGCCAAGGCACAGGAGTACCTAGCTAGCCTTGCAGATCGATACATGCGCTTGGCAGATCGAATCAAGGCCCCAGATGAAGTCAGTCTGGCCTGGCTCAAATAAATTGAAAGTCCTTCGCACGAAGGACTTTTTTTTGCATATTTCTGATCGCTTCACTCCTTTTTCAATGAAACAACTCTTCCTGATTTCCGCATTGGTCCTCGCATGCCTTGGCACCTCCTTTGCCCAAAGCCTCCAAGTGAATTCCGAGCGGCTCACACAATCGCTCAGCACCTTGGCCAAATTTGGTAAAAATGAAAAGGGTGGCTCAGATCGGGTGGCCTACTCTGTACACGATATTGCTGCCAGACCTTATGTCAAGGAGCTAATGACTGCTGCTGGTCTAGAAGTTTCGGTAGACTTTGCGGGCAACATTATCGGGCGAAAAGCCGGTAAAAACCCATCCCTAAAACCGATTAGCCTAGGGTCACACATCGATGAGGTTCCCAATGGCGGAGATTACGATGGTCCCGTGGGGGTAATGGGAGCCATAGAAGTGGTCAGAACACTGAAGGAAGCCGGGGTACAGACAGCACACCCCCTGGAGGTAATCATCTTTACCAATGAGGAGGGAGGAGTCATTGGCAGTAGAGCCCTGGTCGGAGGACTAAGTGCTCAAGCACTTCAAGGCCAAAGCAATGCAGGCGTCACCCATGCCGAAGGAATCCGCTTACTGGGAGGAGATCCCAACCAAATCGCTAATGTTGCTCGCCCGAAGGGAGCAATCGCAGCCTTTCTCGAACTACACATCGAACAGGGAGGCAATTTGGATACAGAGAAATTGGACATTGGCGTAGTCGAAGGGATTGTCGCCATCGAATGGTGGGAATTTACCTTCAAAGGCAAGGCCAACCATGCGGGCACTACCCCAATGAATGCACGTAAAGACCCCATGCTCCCCGCGGCACGATTTACGCTCGCTGTGAATGAAGTCATCACAAGAGATGAGGGCCGGCAAGTGGGAACTGTTGGAAAAATTCAAGCCTTTCCAGGGGCAGGAAATGTGATACCGGGCGAGGTGAAACTCAACTTAGAAATCCGCGACCTGTCATCTGAAAAAATCTGGAAACTGTATGCAGAATTGGAAGGTATCGCCAAAAAGTTAGCCTTGGAAAGTGGAACTACCTTGGAGATCAAACACATTGAAGTGGCCAGCAAGCCTGCGCTAGCGGACCCTATGATCCGAGAGGTGATAGACATGCAGTCCAAAAAATTGGGATACACCACCAAAAGCCTCCCCAGTGGAGCAGGGCATGATGCGCAAGAAATGGCTCGTATTGCACCCATGGGCATGATTTTTATCCCCAGCAAGGATGGTATTAGCCATGCTCCCGAAGAATACTCCAGTCCAGAAGCCATCGCCAAAGGAGCCAATGTACTCCTTCACACGCTACTGGAACTCGATAAGCGACTCTCCAAGAAGTAATCAACTATCGATGATATCCTGGGAAATGAGGCGGTAAATCTCCGCCAAGTGTTCGTTGTATCCCAAAAAATGATGATGGGCTTCCAGCGTTTCGTAATCCTCCCGAATGGCAGGACCCGTTTGGGCCTTCTTGGCGCCAAGCTGCAAACTTTTGGAAATCGATTCAATAATTAAAGGCTTCAGAAGCTCTCGATCAAGCCCCTGTCGATGGAGAATTTCTTCGGCAATTCGCAGCATGTGGTTGGTGAAATTGCTCGCAAAAACAGCCGCCACATGAACTGCCTCCCGTTCTTTGTGCCGCAGTGTATGCACAAGAGGTGAAAGACTTTTGGCTACTTTTTTAAGGAGCTGCAAGGTGCCTTCATCTTCAGACTCCAGGAGAAAGGGCACTTCCTCAAAGTCTACCTTCTTGCCTTTGGTAAAGGATTGCAAGGGATAAAAAACACCGATGTAACTGGCCGAACTCTGAGCCAATACTTCCATGGGCATCGCTCCCGAGGTATGCACCAAGATGCTTCCCTCAGGTAAAATCACCTGATCCGCCAACCCTGCGAGTGCGTCATCCTTGATCGCTAGAATAAACAGCTCTGCCTTACTTTCCGAAAAATCCAACTCG
Organism: Cyclobacterium sp.; assembly: GCA_034680425.1. GTDB lineage: Bacteria > Bacteroidota > Bacteroidia > Cytophagales > Cyclobacteriaceae > Algoriphagus. The sequence goes on along the minus strand of JAXISU010000011.1, from coordinate 553 downwards.
TCTTTCGGAACCGCATTGTAAACACGTTCGGTAATTTCCTTAGCTTTTCGAATATCACGAGCGTACACTTCCGTCAGTTCATGCCCCGCATCTTCCAATGCTGGAGCCAAGTTCCAGGCCAAATTACCGGCACCTAGGATCGCTATTTTCAACTTCATCAAGAAATTAAGTCAATTTTTAGGAAAAGAAAAAGCCATCTTCTTGAAGGAAAATGGCTTTTTGAAAGTACTTCAAACGCTTAAATATGCAAGGCACGATTGGCGGTAGCCGCCAAACAGGCTTCCTTGAATACCTCGGTGTAGGTAGGGTGTGCATGGGACATTCTAGCGATGTCTTCTGCTGAGGCACGAAACTCCATCGCTACCACCGCTTCAGCAATCATATCGGCTGTGCGTGGACCAATCATGTGCACGCCAAGGATCTCGTCAGTCGTCGCATCCGCAAGGACCTTCACTAGTCCATCTGTATCCATGGAAGCACGAGCTCTACCTGAGGCAAGGAAAGGAAACTTACCTACCTTGTAGGCTCTGCCCTGCTCCTTCAATTGCTCTTC
>JAXISU010000010.1:0-14364 GCA_034680425.1 Cyclobacterium sp. | reverse complement strand
TTGTCTTTCCAATAAGGCTCCCAATCAATTCCTTTTTCTTTTGCCCACTCCTTGGTAGCAGAGATATAACCTATCGGAGCATCAAACCAAACATACAGTGCCTTCCCTTTGGCATTAGGAAGAGGAACGGGTATTCCCCAATCCAAATCTCGTGTCATGGATCTTGCTTGAAGTCCATCTCCTGCTTCTAGCCAAGAGCGGCACTGACCCAAAACATTATTTTTCCAATCGTCTCCATGCTCCTCCAAAACCCATTTCTTCAAGAAATCCTGGTAGCGAGCCAAATCCAAAAACCAATGCGTAGTATCTTTCAAAATGGGAGTTCTACCACTCAACTTGGACTTCGGATTGATCAAGTCGGTGGGGCTGAGAGAGGTTCCACACTTTTCACACTGGTCTCCATAGGCGTGCTCGTTGCTGCATTTAGGACAAGTGCCTTCGATGTAGCGGTCAGCAAGAAACTGATCCGCCTCTTCATCGTAGTATTGAGCGGTGGTCTGCTCTAAAAACTCCCCTTTCTGGTACAAATTCGTGAAAAATTCCTGAGCCGTCTCGTGATGGATAGGCGCAGAAGTACGGGAGTAATGGTTGAAGCTTATCCCAAATTGCTCAAAGCTTCCCTTCATCATCTCATGGTAATGATCCACTACCTGTTGCGGCGTCTTTCCTTCTTTCGCTGCCTTGATCGTAATCGCTACTCCATGCTCATCGGAGCCACAGATGTAGGCGACATCCCTTCCTTGGGAGCGCAAATATCGAACATAAATATCTGAAGGAATATAGCAGCCTGCTAAATGCCCAATGTGAAGTGGTCCATTCGCATAGGGCAATGCTGAAGTAACGGTATAGCGTTTAAATTTGGTGTCGCTCATGTGGGTATCGTATCGCGTCTAGAAAAAATAAGTCCTTTTTCTAAAACTAGAAGACAAAGATAGAAAATTCAAGGGAAGCCTGTAACCCAATAGCGCTATAAAATCGGTTCAAGGGCAATTCCCTATTGAATCGGAATCCAGTTAAAAAAATGAATGCATAATTCACCTCAACCCGCAAATTCTTGAGCCTTAACCCTTATTTTTACCTTAGAAATTTTAGCCTTCTATGACTCACTCTGAAGCCGCACAGCGTATCCAAGAACTTTCCCAGCAGCTCAATTACCACAACCAGCTGTACTACCAGGAAAGCCGAACAGAAATTTCTGATTACGATTTTGATCAGCTTTTGGAGGAGTTAATTCGCTTGGAAAAAGCATTTCCCGACCTGCTTCAATCCGATAGCCCGAGCCAGCGCGTGGGAGGCACCATCACGAAAGAATTTCAGACCGTTGCCCACGAATACCGAATGCTTTCTTTGGGCAATACCTATACCACCGAAGAGTTAGCTGCCTTTGACGAGCGCGTGATCAAGGGTTTGGGTCATCCCAACTACGAATATTTTTGCGAATTGAAGTTTGACGGAGTTGCGATCTCCTTGGTCTATGAAGATGGACAGTTGGTGCGTGCCGTCACTCGCGGCGATGGCACCAAAGGAGACGATGTCACTGCCAATGTGAAAACCATCCGAAATATTCCTTTATCGCTTCCCTACCCAAATGTTCCTGGCAAATTCGAGGTTCGCGGTGAGATTTTCCTCCCCTTAAAAGAATTTGAAAAATTAAACACCGAACGTGAAGCCAAAGGGGAAGCCTTGCTGGCCAACCCTCGAAATGCAGCTTCAGGTACCCTCAAAATGCAGGACAGCAGCGTGGTGGCCAAGCGTCGCCTCAATTGCTATTTCTACCAACTCTTGGGTGATGACCTAGGAGTAGATCAACACGATCAAGCCATTCACTTACTAGAAAGCTGGGGCTTCAATGTATCTCCCACCTACCTAAAAGCAAAAACCATCGAAGAAGTCTTCGGGTACATCGCGTCTTGGAAGGAAAAGCGCTTTGAACTTCCCCTGGATACGGATGGGGTCGTGATCAAAATCAACGACTACCAGCAGCGGGAAGAACTGGGTTTTACGGCAAAAAATCCTCGCTGGGCCATCGCCTACAAATACAAAGCCGAAAGTGCGGAAACAGAGTTGCTCTCCATCACCTACCAAGTAGGACGAACGGGAGCAATTACCCCTGTTGCCAATCTTGCCCCAGTATTGCTTGCCGGCACCACGGTCAAGCGTGCCTCCTTGCACAATGCGAATGAAATCGAACGATTGGATATCCACGAAGGAGATTTTGTCTGGGTAGAAAAAGGCGGGGAAATTATTCCAAAAATCACAGCCGTTAATCACGAAAAGCGAAGAACCGGCGCTTTGGCAATCACCTACATCAGCCACTGTCCGGAATGCGGTAGTACCTTGGAACGGAAAGAAGGGGAAGCCAAGCACTATTGCCCCAATGCGGCTGCTTGCCCTCCACAGATCCTGGGCCGAATCGAGCATTTTGTCAGCAAGCGAGCTATGGACATCGACTCCATGGGAACGGAGCGAATTCGGGCTTTAATCGACCAAGGATTTATTCGAAACTATGCCGACATCTACAGCCTCGACACCAAGCAAAGCGAACTGCTCGGGCTAGAGATGAGTCAAGATCAATACGAACGGGAGGTCAATGGGCTGCTCTACATTTCCTTAGACAAAGTATTGTTTGCACTGACAGAGGGAATTTCCCTGAAGCAAACCCAAGACTTCCTACTTGAAAATACCCATCTCCCCCTTCGGGATCGAATCCGTGCTTTTCAAACCCAACTGAAAGTTTGGAAGAAAAAAGTGCCTTCCAACGTAGGTATGGTGGACTTCTTACTCCAAAACTTGGCTACTCATGCCGACTTGATGAAGGTGGAAGATTACATCCCCGTGGCTGTGGTCTTGGAGATATTCTTGGGAAGACGCGTGGAATTTGAGCAGATCTTGGAAGCGAGCAAAAAGCATGGCACCATTCACACCATCCTGCTTGAACTCCAACTCAACTTGCCGGACGAACTTCAGGAGCGTATCAAAAAACTAAAAGCGAATACCTTCCAGGAAGGCGTCATTACGAACATGATGGAAGGGATATTTGCTTCCAAATCCCAGGATTTTGACAAGGTGCTTTTTGCCTTAGGCATTCGAAACATCGGAGAAAATACCGCACAGCTACTGGCCAAGCATTTTGGGAATTTGGAGAAACTTCAAGCTGCTACTGGCGAAGAATTATTGGAAATCAATGGAGTTGGAGAAACCTTGGTGCAGAGTCTTCAAGAATTTTTTGCCCAACCAGAAAACCTTGAAATCATTGCCCAATTGAAAACCCAGGGGCTGAATTTTGAAATGCAGGGAGGTGAAATTGTGGCGCTCGGCAATGCACTTGAAGGGAAAAGAATCTTGGCCTCCGGAAGATTGAATCACTTCAAGCGGGATGAGATTGTCACTTTCGTACAGGCCCATGGAGGGCAGTACCTAAGTTCGGTTTCCAAAAACCTAGACTTCATCATCGAAGGAGAAGAAATGGGACCAAGCAAAAAAGAAAAAGCCCAGAAGTTGGGTATTCCTTTAATTTCTGAAGCCGAGTTTTTGAAACTGGTACAGTCCTAATTCCAAAAAAAGTAAGAAGTAGAGATCCTGAGGGGACTGAGGGATGTGACTTAGACTCGGCTTACAAGCACCTTGTCGATTCGCTGCCCATCCTTGTCCACCACCTCAAGTCGGAGGTTCTCGACAACCACGGTATCTCCTACATTCGGGATATAGCCGCTTTGATGAAGGATCAAGCCTGCCAAGGTGGTGAAACTTTTGTTTTGGTAGGATATTTCAAAATCGAAATACTTTTCGAAATCAATCAAGGAATACTGTCCATCGATCAACCAAGAACCATCCTCTCGCTCCACGATTTGGTAATCAGTTTGATCCATTTCTGTGGACTCCCCTACCAACGCGTCCACCACATCATCCATGGTTACCATACCTACCGTGACTCCATACTCATCGATGACCAATCCGTAATGCAGTCGATGCGCCTTAAAAGATTCCAAGGCTTGGTAGGCAAACATGCTCTCGTTCAAAAAAAGTGGCGCCTTCGCAATTTTTTTCAAGTCGAAGCCTTCCTGTAGAATTGGGTCAAAAAGATCCTTCACCAACACCATTCCGATAATTTGATCCAGATCACCCTCTTTGCAAAGGGGATATGCCGAATGCTTTTCTGCACTGATTTTATTTCTGACCACCTCTTCGGTATCCGTGGCATTAAAAAAGACCAACTCATTTCGGTGCGTGAGCAGGGTGTTGATCCGGCGATCGCCCAACTCAAACACGCGCTCCACGATATCTTGTTCGATATCCATGATTTCTCCACCCTCTGCACTTTCTTTGATGAGGGCCTTTAATTCTTCCTCGGAAATTTTGCTATCAGAAGTTCGCTTGATCTGAAAAACCCAGAGTAAAAAATCATTAGAGACGGTCAAAAGCCAAACAAATGGACTGGTCAACTTGGATAGCCAGACCATGGGTTTGGCCACGCGCAATGCAATCTGCTCCGGAAAGGTCATTCCTAATCTTTTGGGAAACAACTCACCCAGCACAATGGAAAGGTAAGTAATCGCTACTACGACCAAGCCAACTGCCAGGGAATTCGCATAAGGCTGTAAAAATGGAACCTGTTGCAACAGGGATTCCAGATCATCCGTGATATTTTTACCCCCATATACCCCCAGTAAAACACCAATGAGCGTGATGCCTATTTGCACTGTAGACATGAATTTGGTGGGGTTCTCTGAGAGGGCTAAGGCTTCCTTAGCTCCCAACTTCCGCTGCTTTTTCAGACTTTCTAACTTGAACTTTCTCGAAGAAACAAGGGATAATTCTGCCATGGCAAAAACGCCATTCAAGAGGACCAGAAAAAGAATGATTAAAATTTCCACAGAAATAAAAAGAGACTTTAGGGTATAAATTTAACTTAAAATACTTCTTATTTCACTTGTTTACCAATTTTCAAAAGATTTAGGAACCTTGGCCTTGGTGAGGGGAAGCCTTCCCATACTTCAAAGCACTTGTTTCCTGTCTTGAAAAGTCTCCAAACAAGACGCATTATTTCAAGTTATAGCGGTTGAAGTTCATAAGCAATCGTTGCACCATTTACTCATTTCCTTTTTACTAAAAACCCCGCCAAGGCTGTATATTTGTCTTCGGCCATAAAACATCCCCATGAACGCATTCAAAGGTACCGGAGTCGCATTAGTAACCCCTTTTCTTGAGGATCAACAGGTGGACTTCCCAAGTCTAGAGCGCTTGATCAATCATGTCATCGCTGGAGGAGTAGACTACCTGGTAGCGCTAGGAACCACAGGAGAATCAGCAACCCTTACTTCATCAGAAAAAGCCAAGGTCCTCAAAGCCTGTGTAGAGTACAACAAAGGGCGTGTTCCTTTGATGCTTGGACTTGGTGGAAATGCTACTCAGAAGCTTATTGACGAAATCGAACAAACTGACTTTTATGGCGTCGCAGGGATTTTATCGGTAAGTCCCTACTACAATAAACCTACACAGGAAGGAATCATTGCACATTACCGTGCCTTGGCGGATGCATCACCTGTTCCGCTAGTGCTCTACAATATTCCAGGACGTACCATGTCCAATATGACAGCAGCGACCACACTAGCCCTATCCCACCATCCCAATATCGTTGGCATCAAGGAAGCGAGTGGAAATCTGGAGCAATGCATGCAGATCGCTGCCTCCATGCCAAAGGACTTTTTACTTCTGTCTGGAGACGATCTCCTGACCAAACCCATCCAAAGCATAGGAGGAACTGGAGTAATCTCTGTCCTAGCCAATGCAATTCCATCTTCATTTAAGACCTTAATTGAAGGGGATGAATCTTCTTCACTCCAAGCGGCTTATTCGATATTGAAATTGAATGGATTGATGTACGAAGAAGGAAATCCAGTGGGAATAAAAAATCTTCTCCTACATCAAGGAGTCATTCAAACGGACCAAGTACGTTTACCACTCTTGCGTGCAAGCCAAGGCTTGAGTGAAAAAATTCGTTTGGCGACGCCCCAGTAAGCCATGACCCCCTTATCCGTAGTACAACTCACCACTGCCATCCAGCAAGTACTTGAAAAAGAACTTGAACCTTTGGTATGGGTAGTGGGCGAACTAGCGGATTTCAGACAAGCACCTCAGGGACATGTGTACTTTGAGTTGGTCGAGAAAGAAGGCAACCAGGTTCAAGCAAAGATTCGAGCCAATCTCTGGCAGTTTACCTACCGCAGTGTCGCCGCCAAATTCGAAGCCGTCACCGGCACCTCCCTCATAAACGGGATGAAGGTCCTGGCTCAAGTGAGCGTGACCTACCATCCTGTCTATGGACTTAGCCTGAACGTGAAGGACATCGATCCCTCCTTCTCTTTGGGGGAACGAGCACGGATTCGTCAAGAAACGATTGCCAAACTCACCCAAGAAGGTAGAATCGGTCACAATGCACGATTGCCGCTACCCCTGGTCATCCAGCGAATTGCCATTATTTCCAGTGCTACGGCAGCAGGCTACGGGGATTTTATCAACCAGCTAGCGGGCAACCCCCAAGGCTACCAGATATACCACCAACTTTTCCCTTCCCTGATGCAAGGCAACGAAGCGGTGGAAAGTCTACTTTCCGCTTTGGATCAAGTTGCAGAGCAAGCAGAAAAACTTCATTTGGATGCCGTGGTCCTCATTCGAGGTGGAGGGGCGCAACTGGACTTGGATTGCTTTGACGATTACCGGCTTGCCCTCAGAATTGCAGACTTCTCCCTTCCCGTTCTCACGGGAATAGGGCACGAGCGAGACGAAACCATCGCCGATTTAGTAGCACATACGCGTCTCAAAACACCCACTGCAGTAGCAGAATTTATTCTTTCCAGTTTTCGAGAATACGAGGAGAATTTGGCGCTAGCAGCTCAACGATTGGATTGGATCACCCGTGCCAAATTCAACGAAGAAGAACGGAAACTTCAGGCCTGCCGCTTGCGGATTCAGGGGGAAGGCAAGCAACTGCTTTCAAGGGAAGGAGAAAAAGCAAGAACTACTGCGCTGCGAATCCAGCATGCTGTAAAAAATGACACCAAACAGGAGAAAAGTAAACTGGAACAGCGCCTTGAACTATTGGTAAAGAGCAGTCAGCGCTTTATCAAATTTCAACAGGATAGCCTGCAAAGACTTGAAACAGGTAGCCGGCAATTGGATCCAAATGCCTTACTCCAAAAAGGATACACGCGTACCGAATCACAGGGTAAGCCGATTCATCAGCTTAGCCTGGCTCCAGGGGACCAAATCCTTACCCACACTTCTAACCAAAAAATAAGTAGTACCATCCAAACCATTGAAAGCAAATGAAAGACTATACTTACACCCAAGCCATGCAACGATTGGAAGCAATTCTTGCTCAACTAGAAGAGGGATCTGCCTCCGTGGACACCCTGTCAGAATTAGTCAAAGAAGCAGCGGAGCTTGTTGCCTTTTGCCGCGAAAAACTTCGGAATACCGAAGAGGAAGTACAAAAAGCCTTTGAAGGATTGTAATTCCACCCAATCACGAAAAAAAGAGGTTAAACGCTTGGAGCGATTTCTATTACCTGCAAAAACTTTCGAGGAATGCTGACCAGCATATTTTGGTAGATACCTGGAATGCGAATAAGAAAGTAGTCCTTATTTCCTTTTTCGATACACTCCCCAACCATATCCTCGAGTGATCCACCGATCACCTTCACTTTTTCACCTGGGCTAATTTCAGACCCATCCGTTTCGATGGCCACACCTGTAGCCACGACGCGCTGAATCGTTTCCACATCCTCATCACGAATGGTCGCAGGCACTCCAGCGAAGTTGACAAATTTCACTGCACCAGGAGTTTGAAGGCAATTCCAGAGATTATGCCGATCCGTTTTGACGAATACATAGCCATTGAAAAGTGCTTTTTGCACCTTCTTTTTTCGATCGGACCATTGTCGCAACACCTCCACCATCGGTAAAAAAACTTCCACCCCTGCCTCAACCAATCGTTCGGCAACTTTTTTCTCAGCGCGAGAAGTGGTGTACATCACATACCATTTTAATTCCTTCATCTCTCTTGGGTCTATGGGGTCACAAATCTAAAAAAAGATATTCGTTAAAGGTATAAAAACGAAAAAACCCCTGGAACAGTATTCCAAGGGTTTGATCAAAAAAACCACCAACCTTAAAAAGTGATGTTTATTTTCTTTTAAGCTTAATAGTCAACTTATCGGTAAGCAAATACATCACTGGTACGAGTACTAACGTAATGACCGTCGCAAAGGTTAACCCAAATATTACAGTCCAGGCCATTGGTCCCCAAAAGGCTGCATTATCGCCTCCTACGTAGAACTGAGGGTCAAATTCACTCAATAAGGTTGCAAAATTAATGTTCATCCCGATCGCCAACGGAATCAATCCAAGTACCGTGGTGATCGCAGTCAAGAGTACTGGACGAAGACGAGTTTTACCTGCTTCCACAATACTATCGAAGGACGCTTGGATCGGAAGGATTGCTCCATCTGCTAGACCCAATTCCTCTCTTTTTCGAGTTCGAACCAAATCAGTGTAATCAATCAATACAATCGCATTGTTTACTACTACCCCAGCAAGGGAAATAATCCCGATACCGGTCATGATCACCACAAAATCCATATTGAAAATCACCAAGCCCAAAAACACCCCGATGGTACTAAAGAGAACCGAAGTCATGATGATAAATGGACTGACCACTGAATTGAACTGCGCCACGATAATCAAGAAAATCAAGGAAACCGCAATTCCCAAGGCGCGCAATAAGAAGGCTTGAGACTTGGCTTGCTCCTCTTGCTCGCCCGTATACTTTACTGTAATTCCTTCCGGAACCGGGTAAGCCCCCATCAAATCTTTAATTTGTCCATTGATCTCTGTAGGATTGTATCCATCAAGTACGTTGGAGAACATACTCACTACTTTTTCGGAGTCTTTTCTTTTCACTGATCCATAAGTAGAACCATACTGAATGTCAGCTACCGCAGAAATTGGCACTTCTCTTTTATCACCAAACTTGTCTCGGAAACCAATTTTCTTGTTCACAAGCGCATTAATGTCGTAACGAGAATCTTCTTCTAGGCGCAACAAAATTGGGTAGTCGTCCTCTCCTTCCTTGTACTTGGAGATTTCAAGCCCAAACAAGGAAGTTCGCAACTCCTGAGCAATGCTGGAAGTAGACAAGCCAAATCGTCTTGCCTTTTCACGATCAATGCGTACCACCACCTCGGGACTACCCAAAGAAAGGTCTGTTTTTAATTCCTCCAAACCTGGAATGGAATTCGATTCCAAGTAAGCCTTGGTCTCGTCCACATAGGCAATCAATTGCTCGTAATCTTCCCCTACAAATTCAATATTTACAGGATTCCCCACTGGAGGACCATTTTGCTGCTTATCCACGGTAATCAACACGCCTGGATACACTTTTGCTAAGTCACGGATCACTTCCATCGCATCGTTGGTGTCTATTCCTTGACGATCGATGTAGTCCACAAAGCCAATGGTGATTTTTGCCTTATGAGGCGTAGACTGAAGGCTTGGACCCTGCGTAGGGTCACCGGTACCTTCTCCCACTTGAGTGATAACCGATTCCATGATCCCTCCATAAGGCTCCAATTTGGTCATCATCTCATCCTCCATCTTATCCACAAAGGCATTGGTCGCCTCGATGCTTGTTCCAATCGGGAACTCAACGAATACGTTGACCAACTGAGGTTGATTGTCTGGGAAGAAAAGAACTTTTGGTGCTCGAATACCAAGCAGGACAATGGAGAAAATCAAAAGCAAAAAGGTACCAATCAAAAACTTCATTGGATTTTTACCCTTCAAGGCAAAAGTAAGCAGCGATTCATAGCCGTTTTCCAATTTGACCAAGTAGACAGACTGGAACCAGCCCACTGCTCTTCTCAAATAGAACACATACGCCAGGATCAATACCGAAGTTACCACAGTAAGAGATCCCATTGTATTCCAACCTGCGAGGTAACTTACAAGCCCCACTAGCGCGAATAAACCAGCCGCTCTCAAGGATGCCTTCTTAGGTTTATCTTGGGTCATGTCCTCAATCTTCATGAACATGGCAGTCATTACTGGGTTGATGACCAAGGCCACAAACAAGGAGGCAGAAAGCACAATAATAAGCGTGATGGGCAGGTATTTCATAAACTCCCCTACGAGATCATCCCAAAAAGCTAAGGGAAGAAACGCCGCCAAGGTAGTGAGCGTAGAGGTGATGATCGGCCAGGCCACTTCTCCTACCCCTTCTTTTGCCGCCTGAACTGCCGGCTTGCCTTCCTGCATGAGTCGGTAGATATTTTCTACTACCACGATGCCATTGTCCACGAGCATCCCCAAAGCAAGGATGAGCGAAAAGAGCACCATCAAGTTGAGCGTGATGCCGAAAGAGTCGAGCACCAAGAAGGAAATAAACATGGACAAAGGAATCGCCGAACCCACAAAAAGTGCATTTCGGAAGCCCATGAAAAACATCAATACCAAGACTACCAAGATAATTCCAAAAATGATGGAGTTTTCCAGGTCACTTACCTGAATACGCGTTTGCTTACTCTGGTCATTGGTGATGGAAATCTCTAGGTTTTCAGGGAATCGATTGGCCTTAGTGGTTTCAATGATTTCCTTGATTTTGTCCGCCGCATCAAGCAGGTTCTCACCGCTTCGCTTGGTCACGTTGATCGTGATTACAGGAAGGTTTTTGCTACGTGCATACGAAATTCTATCCTTAAACGTATCCTTGATTTCGGCAACATCCCTGAGATAAACGATCTTTTGCTGATCCGTCTTGACGATGATATTCATCAAATCCGCAGGATTGGTGAATTCTCCATCAATTCGAAGCGTACGCTCGAAATCTCCATTCTTGATGCTACCACCTGAAATGGTCAAATTTTCCGTTTGCACCGCACCAGCAATATCTCCAAAGTTCACTCCAGTCGATTCCATCTTGTAAGGATCCACATTGATTTGGATCTCGCGCTCGATGGTACCTGCAAGGTCTGCCTTGGAAATTTCCGGAAGCTTTTCGATTGCATCTTCCAAATATTCCCCATAACGTTTCAATTCCTGCTCCGAATACGGACCAGAGATATTGACGTTCATGATTGGAAAATCTGAGGTATTGACTTCCAATACATTGGGTTCCTGATCAAGATCAGTAGGCAATTCACTTTTTGACTTGTCTACTGCATCCTTTACGTCTTGGATGGCTTTGGCGAGTTCCACTCCAGGGGTAAACTCAACCACAATGGAGGAAAAGTCCTGCACAGAAGTCGACTTGATGTCCTTCACATTATTTAAGGACTTCAACTGTTTCTCAATAGGTCGTGTGATCAGGTTCTCCATGTCTACAGGCGAGTTACCTGGATAAGGAGTACCTATATAGACAGTTGGTATGACGATCTCTGGGAAACTTTCCTTGGGCATGGTGCGGTAAGCACCCAAACCTAATACCGTAATGATTAGCGTCAGGATGATAATCGAAGTCGAATTGTCCACGCTAAAGCTGGACAATCCAAACTCCCGGATCGTTTTGGATTTTTGAGGGGTATCCATGTTTACTGCTTCGCTACGTTTACACTAAAATTATCACCCACTTCTCTGAAACCTTTGTCAACCAAAATCTCGGTTCCTACAAGCCCTTCCACGATTTCGGTTTGATCACCTGAGGTATAGCCACGAGTCACGTATTTCTTCTTGGCAAGGCCATTTTCAACCGCAAACAGGTAATCGCCTTTGGTGTCGGCAAGAATTAAGTGGGCAGGAACGATTACGCTTTCCTTATTGCTGTAATCCTGAATCTTCAAGACTGAAATCATATTTGGCTTCACCTCAGGAAGGTTTGGAAGGAAAACTTCTACTTTAAATGTGCGGTTGTTTGGATTGATGATTGAACCCGTAGCAGACACTTTAGTAGTGATGGTCTTATTGATGGATGGGAAAGTGATTTCTACTGAATCTCCCTTAGCCAATGCACCGATATAGCTCTCAGAAATATCAGCCTCGATAAAAAGGTCACTTTCTCCCACAAACTGGAATAGCTGGGATCCTGGTTGAACCAATTCACCAACGCGCACTCGAACAGTTTCTACCGTTCCATTGAATGGAGCGCGAATGGTAGATTTAGATAATTGAGTCTTCAAAGAAGCTAGGCTTTTCTCCAAACCTTCTTTTCTGCTCTTTGCTTCCAAGTACTGGATCTCAGTACCAATCTTTTGATTCCAAAGACGGTCCTGCTTTTCAAACACGGTTCGAGCTAAGGAAAGGCTATTTTCCAATTCTTCGATACTGCGTTGGATGGCTTCAGAATCCACCTTTGCCAACACCTGTCCTTTGGAAACACGCATGCCTTCGATGGCAGGGATATCCAAAATTCTTCCAAGTGTCTCAGAACTGATATTCACATTTTTCTTAGAAAGTACCGATCCCGTTACCTCCACAAAGTGGGTAAATTCTCCTTTGCGAGCAGGTACCGTGGTAACCAACAGAGGCTTTTTAGCGGAAGCAGCAAATTCAGGATCTGCTGCAATCAATTCAGCTTCTAAGGTTTTGATTTGTGTAGTCAACTCAGAAAGTTGGCTTTTTAAAGCTTCCAATTCAGCTTTTTTTGCTTCTAGGCCATCTCCTGCACAGGAGGCTATCCCAAGAGAAAGGATAAGCAAAGTAGCGAAGTTTAGGATTGATTTCATGGGTATAAAATAGAGGTGGAAGAGTTGGTTTAGTTTGTCAAATCAGGCTTTAACAAGCCTAGGGCTTTTTCAAGATTTATTTTGGAAATAAGGCCATCGTAGATGGCGCCGAGGTAATTGATTTCTGCTTGAATTAAGGCTGCATCTGCTTCCACTACTTCAAGGTTGGATCCCACCCCTTCTTTGTATTTGATTCGGGCAATTTGGTAAACCTCGGTAGCGAGCTGCATATTGGCTTCCTGAACCTCTAGAAGGTTGAGATCATTGCGGAGGTTGGCCTTGGCAGCATACAATTCGTTTTTGAAGGATTCCTTTAAGAAGGTGCGCTGGTTTTCAATTTGATTAATTTGAACCCGATTCTTCTGGATTCGTGCCGCTTTGCCAAACCCATCAAAAATTGGTACCGACATGCTTACGCCTACCAAGGAGCTTCCAAACCAGTTGGATTTATTGAATACACGGTCCAATTCGTTGCCTGCACCGCTTCTGCGCGCATTTCCAATGAAATCAATTTTGGGCATGTACTGGCTCATGTTATTTTTCAAATCTAGCCCAACAAGTGTAAGCTGTGTAGTCACTTGCTCCAATTCAATCCGCTCCCCACCTTCTTCACCAAGCAGCGCAAGCGCCTCTTCTTTCGGGGTCAATTCCTCCAAAGACTCTGCTAGAACTACTTCATATTCCATGGGCATCCCCATCTGTAGTTTTAGAATTTGCTTGCTGATATCCAAGCCAGTTTGGCTTTGTTGCACCTGCGTGTAAATATTGTTGCGCTGCACCTGCACACGGGAAACGTCTAGCTTCTCTACAAAACCTGCTTCCAGAAGCGCAGTAGTTTCTTTAAGTAGCGTATCGATTCGAGACAGGTTGGCTTCAGCAAGACGAATGCGTTGCTGATTGACCAAAACCCCGAAATAGGCTTTTTTCACATTTTCTACCACATCGATCTCGGCCTTTTTCAAGTCTTTGTTAGTCAGTTCAAGTAGTGTTTTGGCAGCGCGAAGACCTACAAAAAATGATCCGTCAAAAATCATCTGGGAAACAGTCACACTCAATCCCGAAGAATAGCTCACCCCAAATCGTGCGGGGATCACGTCGCTTGGATTGGAAGGATCTCCAAATGGCGGTTGATTCGGTAAAAAGACCACTGGAATTTTTGGATTGTAATCCAAGTTGTAGCCCCCATTGATCTGAGGAAGACCTCGGGAGGTAGTTTCCTTAATCGTAGCCTTGGAAATCAAGAGTTCCAATCGGGCGTTTTTCGCGCTCGGGTTATTTTCCAAGGCGTAGGTAAGGGCATCAGCAAGCTTCAATTCCACCAGCTGTTGAGCAGCGAGTTGGGAAGCACTTAGCCCTACCAAAGCAAGTAGGAGTAGGTATTTTTTCATTACTAGTTGGTTTAATTCAATATATCTTTTTGTGTCAAATAAGCCTGACGACCTTTTTCAGTAAAAATTCCGTGCAGAAAGTGATCCAAGATGATCATTTGGTCCTCAACCAGGTTGTAATCCGGATCTGCAAAATTTTTGGGATCGAAAGCTGTAGTAACCTGGGTCAATCGCACTCGGGCCAATACCCTAGAATCAATTTCAGGTCGGAAATACCCAAGTTCCTTTCCACGCTCCAAAACCTTGATTAAGTCTTGCTGT